>JBBAAF010000003.1:0-80186 GCA_041658425.1 Bacteroidales bacterium
CATGTTCTACCTGAAGCGTCAGAAAGAGAACGCTAACGGTGAAGTACCCATCTATATGAGGGTAACGGTTAACGGCATTCGGGCTGAGGTTGCCATTCAGCGAATGATCCGTCCGAAACTGAACTTGATCACGGATTATACGTTTAAGGTTGACCGGCTGCAACAGGTGGCTGATGGATCGTGGCAGGTATCGAAGAAGAGAAAGAAAACAAAACGACAACTCTCGATACCACTACTGAAACCCGCCCAATCGCTTGTGGAAAAATACCAAAAACACCCGTGTCGGAAACTGAACCGCATATTTCCGGTGCTGTCGAATCAAAAGATGAATGCTTACCTGAAGGAAGTGGGTGACCTGTGCGGGATAACGAAGGAAATTTCCTCGCACCTTGCCCGCCATACTTTTGCTACTACTGTTGCGTTGGCAAATAATATGCCGATTGAGGTGCTGTCGCACTTACTCGGTCATAGCACCATACCCATGACACAGCTTTATGCCCGGATGAATACATCACGGCTGACCGCTGAAATGAAAAAACTCGATCTGGTATTGGACGGGTCTAAAGAAATTGATCCCGAACCGATGAAAGCCCTGCTGAATTTTAATCTGAACTGATTACCCTGTATAGGGTGCAGATCAGCGGGACACGTAATATATATATGGTATCTATTTTCAAGTTGGATACCCGGCGGCAGGCTGAAGGATTACCCTATCGGAAATGCATTTGTTAAATATTTGTTAAAATTATAAGGCTTTGCTACTCCTTGCATCAATGTGCGCTAATATGCGTTAACAATAAGAAAATCAGATAATTACCTATTTATTAAGGCTTATTTTTGTATTAACTTTGCCTGAAATTGAATATATCATGACAGGTAAAGACCCTTTTTCAGGACAAGCGTTTACCAAAAAAAGTGAGACGCAACGATTTTCCAACCGGGAGAATCAGATAAAGTACAACAATCGCAAAGTTACCGAGCGAAGGCGAACCCTATCAGCCTACTTGAAAATTCTCAACCGGAACAGGGAAACCCTGCAAACGGTATTAGGAGAAAAGGTCGAACGGGTTGTTAGTCGGGATTTCCTTGATGGCACTGGTTACAACATAGAGTATCACACCCATTCAGGGCTAAAAGATAAGGTGGTGGGTGTTTTTGAATACGGGCTTACACCCCTAACCGGAAGCCGGTACAAAATATTCCGCAACCGCCCTGTTCTTGACGAAGAAACCCCAAATCCCACAAAATCATGAATATACTGTTATTGACTGATTCAACAGATTCCAATGCAACTATGATACTGGATCGTGCTTTTGAAAGCCGGGGACACACCGTTACGAAAGTTCGACCATCCGATCTTTCTCTTCTTGTTTCCAATAATGCGTCGGGGTTCGACCGGGTGTACCTGGAAAGGAAGGGGATAGTCAGTCGGATTCTATCAAAAGAGTTTGATTTGGTCTATCCCCGGATCAGCGGAAACTTGCGGTATGGAGTAGCCGCGCTTGATCACTTGAAAAACAATGTCGGTATTCACTGCCCGATACCTACGGTAGGATTGCTCTGTGCCAGCGACAAATTCTTTACGACCCAGCGGGTGAGTCAGGCTGGCATTCGTACCCCTCTCACTTTATTATTCAGCGGAAGTGGTTCGGTCGAACTTTTGATTGACAAAGTCGGAGGTGTTCCGGTTGTCGTAAAGCAGTTGACAGGCTCGCAAGGCGATGGGGTGTCCATTCTGGACTCAAAGCGGGCGGTCAAGTCAACGCTGGAAAGTTTCGCAAAAAGCGGCATCCGGGTTTTATTGCAGGAATACATCGAATCGGCTGGACGGGATTTCCGGGTATTTGTGGTCGGGAATCGGGTTGTTGCTGCTTATCAGCGCATTGCACCACGAGAAGACTTCCGGGCGAATATTAGTGGCGGTGGTAAAGGTGTTCCGGCGAAGATTACGAAGGAGGAGGAGTTCATGTGCCTTTTAGCGGCTCAGGCTGTCGGACTTCCGGTTGCCGGGGTCGATTTCATACGGTCAAAAAATGGAGAACCATACCTGATAGAGGTCAACGGGAATCCGGGACTTCACGTACAAAAAGTTACGGGAATCGATGTGGCTCAGGCGATTGTCAGTTTGGTAGAACAGGATTTTGCCAAGCATCAAAAAGATCGCCCCCGGCATCAGCAGGAGCGATGGGGAACACAGGAACTCATGAATGACCTTACAGTTCAGGCAAAAAAAGTAAGCCGCATGCTTGATCCGGTTGTGAAAGACGAATACCTGAAAAGCATACTGGCTCACTACCGGGGTCAGACATTGGACTATGTTGATTGTAACGGGCAAACCCGGCAAAGAAAGCTGAACACACTGACCGATCTGATCACCGTAATGTCGCAAACCTTCAAAATCGAGTAATTATGGAAGCATTCCATTGTGATACACCAACCATAACCAGTAAAGCCGGCAATAGCAGCGTCTGGGAAATTCTGGCAGCACTCGCATTGATACTGCCTCTGATTTACATTCTAAAAACTGAAGTTGAATTAAACCATAAGGATGACAAAAATGCATAACGACAAACCGAGGGCGTACTTCGCTCATTCCACACATTCCTTTGGTACTGATACGGAAACCCGCATCCTGAAGGTACTTCGAGAAAAGTATCGGGTCATTTGCCCAAACTTCGATATTGGCAGGCTGGTGGAGTTTAAAAAGTACCTGAACATTGTTGGCTGGGCTGATATGGTATTCGTATGGGAATATGAGAATTACATTACGATGGGCGTGTACGTTGAGGTACTTCATGCCCTTAAACTGGGGATACCGGTCTGGGTAGTGAAAGAAACGTCGGATGGATTCACTTTTGAAGGAGTGGAGCGGATCGAATACCAGCAAGATAGAACCAGCAGGAATCATTACGGAAAACTAATAACTCAACAATGTGGTAGCATTGTACAGTAGGGTCTCGACAGATAAGCAACAAACAGAAAATCAGAATATTAGACTGGTGGAATATGCCAAGAACAAAGGCTTAGAGTATCACCTTTTCGAGGAAGTTGAATCGACTCGGAAAACCAGGCCGGTTAAACAACTGATGATTGAAAAAGCAAGGGCGGGAGAATATGATACCATCATCGTGTATAAACTTGACCGTTTTGCCCGATCATCAAAAGAGTTGATCCTTATCATTTCGGAACTGACGAATAAAGGGATAGGCTTTATCTCGTTGACCGAAAATCTTGATTTTACCACAGCCTCCGGTAAACTTCATTTCCATATTCTTACTGCTTTTGCCGAATTTGAACGGGAACTGATCCGGGAACGAACCAGGGAGGGAATACGAAGGGCAAAGCTGAAGGGTAAAAGCCTCGGCCGGCCTGCTGGAAGTAAAGATGCCAAACCCCGCAGAAAGAGCGGCTATATCCTGAAAGAAGCGAGAAAACGGCAAGCGGTAGATCAAGGAAATGGGGCATTTAAGCCGATTGAGGGCTACATTGACCGGGAATAATAATTAATGTCCAATCATTGACTATGAATAGAAACTTAGCCGAAATCTGCAATTATGACGACGGAAACATACTTGTCACTGGCTGATGAAAACCTGTTTTTTAAGCCATCCAATATCCTTGCTGCTGTGATCAGTTGATTGAAACCCGATGAATGAGTATATTTAACTTCTACTTTCAAAGATATGGAACTTAATCCCCAACAGAACAAAGCTGCGAAATTCTCAGGATTTTTGAGGCTTATGAGGATCGGAAAAAGGTACGTAGCTACATTGATTTTGATGATATTCTGTTTATTTTCCTGGATATACTGATTAAGAATCCATCCCTGCAAAAGAAATTACAGGGACTTTTCTCTCACATCCTGGTAGATGAGATGCAGGACACCAATCCGCTGCAATGGGGAATACTGGAGAAACTGGCCAACCCGGCAGAACTGTTTTGTGTAGGTGATGATGCACAAAGCATTTACGGCTTCCGGGGTGCAGATTTTCGGAATGTCCATTCATTTAGTGAGCGGATGCCAAATTCCGAAACGATTCAGTTGGAGCAGAATTACCGCAGCACTCAGGAGATTCTAGATCTGGCAAACTGGCTCCTGAAATTATCCCCACTTGCATACAACCGAAACCTTCATGCAATTCGCGGTCCCGGCTTAAAACCGAATCTGATCGACTTTCAGAATACCTTCGAGGAAGCCAAATGGTATGGTGATGAAATTCTCCGGCGCTACGAAGAAGGAAGAAAATATTCCGATTTCATGGTACTGGTTCGTACTGCCTTTCTGGCGAGACGTATCGAAGCAGTTTTTGTTGAGATGAAAATCCCCTATCAGTTCATCGGTGGAACCGCTTTATTACAATCTGCCCATGTGCGTGACCTTTTCAGCTTATTGCGGGCAGCCATCAATTATAAGGATGAACTTGCCTGGATGAGGTATTTAAAGCTGTGGCCTAAGGTTGGTGATGTAACTTCTTCAAAAGCAATTGAAATTATCATCCAGGGCCGGGATGAGAAAGAATCCTACGAAGCTCTGCTCAACTTTTTCAAATGGGAACCCAAAATCCCTCTGGTAATACAGGAAATCCGGCTGAATATCCGCAATCCAAAAAGGGCGATTGCAACAGCCATAAAATTTCTTGATCCTTTGCTCTCTAATAAATATGACCATTGGCCATCCAGGTCCAAAGATCTGGATATGCTTCAACGGTTATCTGAGAGGTTCTCCAGATTGGCAGAGTTTCTCGAAACCTATACCCTTGATCCGGTTTATAATAAAGAGGTAAGCGATTCCGATGTTGTTGATGATATTGTAACAATTATTACCATTCATAGTGCCAAGGGCACAGAAGCCCCGATTTGCATGATTCCCCAGGCCATACCTGGAGTTTATCCCCACCAGCGATCGATCGGCAGTGATGATGAAATAGAGGAAGAAAGACGGGTTCTTTACGTAGCCCTGACTCGTGCCCAGAATGAATTGTTTATCACCAGGGCAGAAAGATCTGGCGTAATGGTGTTGATGGGAGGATCCGGAATCGACACCACACCAGATCATGTCCACTATTTTCTATCCGATCTGCCGCAAGAACTGACGGATTTCCAGTTTATCGATAAAGGTGGCCACAATTCATTTCTGGATGATTTGGCTGGGTTTGATGAGGAGTGACCTACCCCCGAAAATCTGTACATTGATATTTACCGATGAAACGGATAAGTCAAAATCTGTTGATTATATTTTGCTTAAGGAGAAGGTGTTCCGATAGGTTTATCTGTTGAGGAGCTGTGAAGATTTTTTTGGTCAGCACAATAAAAAGGTGTAACATAGCTTTGTGTTTTAACGTAACAGTATTTTAGCTAAGTTTTTTAGCGCAACCAATTAACCGATAATTCCGTAAATTAATCATAACAAACACTATGAAAACTGCCATTTTTTTATGAAAAAAGGAATGCCTCTGCTTTGTTCCCTGATGGTTGGACTCTTTGCTATTCAGAGTGGCTATGCACAAAAATATGCCAAGATGAAAGTTGCAATGAACCAAGGTGTTACTATAGAGGGTAAGAAAGGGATCATAAGTCCGGAATCAGTAACCATGCTGGTTGAGGGACAGCAGCAATCGTATCCGCTGACGGATGTTCAATCCATCATGGCAAAGAAAGGGGCAGCCGGCAAGTGGGCGCTTGGATTCGGCGGCGGCTGTTTAGCCATCGGATTAGCAACCACAGCGGTTAATCCAAACAATGATGATGTCGGATCCTTATTGCTTGGCAGCGTTCTTTGGGCCGGAATCTTTGCCAGTATCGGAGGCCTTGTCGGGCTGGCTGTAGATCCCTGGCAAAATGTTTATCTGGCCAAGCGGACTGCAGTTTTAAGAAACTTCAGTCTCGAACTCGATTCGGATCAAAGAGGGAGTATCCTCCTGGGACTCTCCTATAGGTTTTAAGTTTATAGAGACATTCCAAAAATGAGATGGCGCTAGAGTTAATCATTTCTATTACAGTTATTTGTTTATCGGGACTAACCAAAGTAAACGCTCAGGAACTGGGGGCGGTTATTGAGTTTGCCGACAGCGAATACCTGTCGGGCAATTACGAAACTGCCGTCATGGAATATCAGCGTGCCCTGTTTTTTTGTAAAGATTCTTCGCAGCCTTACCTTCAAAAGCAAATCGGCTTGTGTTTCTTCTCCTTAAATGATTTCGAAAGGGCCGGGCAATTCTTACGTGATGCATCCGATAATTATCCGGATGACAGCATTAAGCTTGAATGTAAGTTCGGCGTAATATCCTGCAGTATTCAGCAAAGAAGGTTCTTTACGGCACTGGATGAGCTCTCTCTGATCCCTGAAACGAAGCAGGATTATTTTAACAGAAAGAAATTTTTCTATTCCGGCGTTTGCCACTGGGGCACCGATCGTTATGATGCTGCATTTGACAGCTTTAACAAATGCGTGCCTGAAAATGACCCGAATAAGCTGCAAAGGCTTCAGGCATTGGAAACAGTATTTCGAAAACCCGCCTGTCCCAACCCCCACCTGGCTTTCATTTTAAGTATCCTGCCAGGAATCGGTCAGATTTATGCCGGAGATGTTCAGAGCGGCATCTTCTCCATGTTGTTCTGCAGCTTCCTTCTCACCACCGGATATTTTTCTGTTCTGGCTCTTAAGAGCAACATCATTTTATTGTATCTGATACCCTGGATCCAGAGGTACTATGTAGGAGGGATGATCTATGCACGGGAAATCGCCGAACAGCGCATTTCAGACAGAAACAGTATGATCTATCTGGAAATTCTGGATATTTTGACTCAAAGAGAAAATTAAATAAAAGAATACACCACTAACCTGAATAATTCATAAACCGCAAAATAGCGAATCCTGACATTTTTCAGCCGTGCATTTTAGGAATCTTCATGCTGACGCGACCGATTTTTTTCTTCTTGGATTGGGAACGCGGCTTACCGGCTGATTCTCAGGCCTGTTTTGTGCCAAAAAATCGCTTTTAGCATGCAATAAAGCACATTTTTCCCATCCCATGCTTCATAAGGTCTTGATTTGCAGTGATTAATTACGATGATTTCTGTAATGTTAACACCGTAGCTGCCCGATGTCCAGAAAATAGTTTTCCAGCAATTCTGTTTGCGGGCATGATGCTGGAAATTCCACCTTACTTTTGGTTTTCAGTTCCGTGACCTGCGCAGCAATTTTAATAATCCTTTCACGGAATGTTTTCATGGTGACCGATCCCAAGCCTTTTGTTTTCAGCATTTTTCCTTGCAAGGTGTGCATCAGTACGTATGCAGCAGAGTGTAAAAACAAGCGGAATTGATTGGCATGAAAGCTGTTGCACGACATGCGGCCTGATTGAAGGTAGGTTTTATGGTCTTTGATATTGTTATGTAAAGCTTTACATAAGCTGTTCCGGGAAATGAAAAGTATCCTCAATACCCGACCGGTCTACCATAAAACAGATGATGCGATCCAGGGTCACGTGTTCTGCAGCTTTCTGGCATTGGTTCTCAAGAAAGAACTCAACGACCGCCTGGAAAAGATGAACCTGGACCTGGAATGGTACGATATCAAACAAGATCTGGATACCCTGCAGGAAATATCGCTGAAAGAAGAGGATCGGGAATACCTCGTGCGAACAGAATGTAAAGGAACCTGCTCGTCCGTGTTCAAAGCGGTGGGGGTGGCTTTACCCCCGACCATCCGGTTGATGCCGACTGAATAACTGAATGGTGGTTTGCCGGTGTGAGAGTTTGGCACTGTGGTGCCAAAGAAAAATAAATTTAATTTAGTCTGTTGTTAATCAATCAGTTGTAAATATTAACTGTCGAAGATCAGTCAAGGTTGATATAAACACCTGGGAAGGCATAGACAAGGAACTTGCTGATACTGTTATTGTCACCTATGCTTGGTGTATTCAAACGGTTGTACCGGGTATAACCGGCTGATGTTTCCAGTTTCAGTTTCTTAATCAGATTCAGGTTTGATCCGATATTTGCTGACGTTTGATCGAAACCGCTATTCGAAAGAATCGCTGCGTTATCCGAACGGTTCAGCGAAACCCTTACACTTCCGTAATCACCTGCCGAAGAAAAAGCCACGTTGTGTGATGTGGTATTTCCTGTACGGAAAAACGATTTATTGGCATCGGGTGTAGGAGAATACGGTCTGGTTACACCATCCCACCAGACAGAGCTGCTGCGGTAGGTCCTTTCAAAATGTTAACATCTTCCAATAATTATCAGCAGCTGGTTATTGCCCGGCAAACTGTTGTTACCAGGAATAATAATACGTTGTGAGCCGCCTTAAACACCATTTGGCTGGGTAACATTGACTCCGACAACTTTGTCATCAGGCCAACACCTATACTTGGTGCAGCGACCTTAGTAAGTTCAGCGGCAGAAACCAGTTAAACATTTGCTGATTCATTCAGTTGCCGCATCACCGTTTCCCGATCGGGTTACTGCTCGCTGAGTTTACTAAGTGCCGGGTTCACTCATATAACTCATGGCACCCTTTGATCTTTAGATGGTTAATCGTTATTCTTCTTAATTACAATCAAATAACCTTTCTGCCCGGGAATGGTCATTTTATTCAACGATACGGATGTTTGTTTTGCCTGGAATTCATTTAACTCAGGAATAAAAATTTCTGATTTTCCGGCATTAAAACCAATTTTGGCCCAATCTATTGTCAAAGAGGCCACTTCGTCTTTGTCACTCCAATTGGCCACAGAGATAATAGATTCATCAGTGCCTTTATAGACGGAAGCTTTCACCATCGGATTATTACAGGTTACCGGATTATTTTTATCCCAATAGCCAAACATATCTTTGTTTACGAACTTATTATTATCCCAGAATTTCCAGATATCAGTAGGAGGAATTCCAGTATATCCGGCTCGCGTTGTGATGCCATAAACCATTCCTCTCCATTGGTTTCCGCCACCCTCAAGCATTTGTCCCGTAAGACCAAAGGGAATACCCGAAACTTCGATCAGCCAATGGTCAGGGGCACGATCGTAATCCCGTCCTTCTCCAATCCAAACCAGGTCAAAATAGGGCAATAAATCCATATAGAGATTCAAACAGTTGGTAAATCCGGCCCATTTATTAAAATGATTCCAGCTGTGCAAATCCATTCTGCCTTCAGGGCGGTAACGGTCGATTAATTTCCTTGCCCGCTGAAGGGTATATCGGTCGAGGGCCGCATCGTCGATATACACCCCGTCAATACCCATATTTTGAACCATCCAGTCAAGCCCTGCAATATAGAAATTGTTGAGACGGCTGTCAGGAGTGGTAATAACCGAAAGGTCGGTGTCGCCTTTGAATTTGCCATCACTGATTTTATTATACCAGGCCGGTATATAATTCTCCCTCATATTTTTTATTAACCATTCATTCGGTCCTTTGGGATGAAGAGCCTCCGTGCGGGTTGCGTTTCCCGGTCCGGGAAATATTACCTCACCGTTGAGACTATTAAACGCCCAGAATTCAGGCAGGTTCTTTGTCAGTTCCCTTGTCGTGTAATAGAACTTCATACGCATACCTTCCTTGTGAGCATCAGCAACAAGCTGGGTCAGTTCCGCCGTGTTCTCATCCAGATAGGGATAGTTAATAAAGGGATAAATATCTTCGGCATGATGAATGTTGATGATATTGGCCCCTGCCTTTTTAGCATTTTCGATTTTCACAGAGGTGTTGTGGCCTCCGCCGTGATAGTACCTGTCGCCAAATTTATTTTGCCTGTCGATAACCCTGAAAGGTGTGATCAGCAGTTCAAAATCGAAGTTGAGCTTTTCCCCGGGTTTCATTTCACGGTTACCCGAATAAGCGTTAATCACCACCTCGCTGTTTTTCTGCCCGACATTAACACCGCCTTTGCCTTCATTGCCCCAGGAAGGTGGCAAATTCAGCGGACCAAACTCATAATAGATATTGATCAATGGACGGACATAATTCTCTGCCTTCCACTTGACCCGCAGACCACCGTTAACCGAGCCAACCCAAAGCATATCCTGGTTTTTCGACAGATCCCATTTCCACTTCCAGTCGGGGGTACGGTAACCTCCTTCATGGCCCAACCCCATCATATAATCGGCCTTTTCTTTTACAACGGGTATTTCGAGACGGATGTTTCTCACCTTTAAGGGTACCTTTGCTGTAAGCTTCAAGTGATAATCAACAAAACCATCAAACTCCATTTGCCCGGTACATTCCAGATCGCATTCATCCGAAGTGTTTTGAACTTTCCAGACAATCTTCGAAGGGGTCTGCCCGGAAAATTCCAATGCCCCGGGTTGTAAGCGAATGATTTTACCATCTTCTTTTTCAATAATGAACCGTAAAGGGCTATTGACAACCGGTTCGCCCTGATCTGCAAGCGACTGGTTGGAAGCGGTGAAATAACTGATAATGGAGGCAGGAAGGCCGTTCTCAGCGATAGTTAGCGTACGGCCCAAAATGGATATCCTGTTTTCTTCAACTTTAACAGGCGGGTACCCTTTTGTAACCTCCTCGTCAATTCCCACGGTCGAATTGAGCCAGTTCAGCCGCGACAAACGTTTACCCTCGTTGTAGCCATGATTGGGAACCGCTTCACCGGTTACATTCAGCCGAATCGGAACCGTTTGCTTTTCCCCTCCGGCAACGACAGAAACCGACCCGGTGTAAGTACCTTCGCCAGCATCCTCCAGATTAATCCCCATCCATAAAGCCTGGATACGCCCAGCCTGAACATTTACTTTTTTGGTAAACGCATTTCCCCTGAAATCTATCCCGCCTTTGTTGAAGCAGGTCATATCTCCGGCCGGAATCAATTTGTTACCGTTCTCTTTTTTGAAATCAGAAAATTCAATCTGAATATCCTCCAGATCTGATTTAAGAGCCCATACACCAACCTGGTATACGAAAAATTCGCCGGGTTGGGCCGACATCTTAAAATCGGACGGACGAAAAGCTCCCTTAAGTTTTCCTTCCGGGATGGAATCAAACCATTTAATTGGTTCTTCCCGGAATTCGGGGAAGATTAAAAATGACTGGTTTTTCAGCGACTGATCATATTTCTCCAACGCCGAGCCGGTTGAAAGATAACTTTCGGATTTCTTTGCGCAACTTGTAATCAACAAGGTGGTAAACACAATTACCGCAATCTTTAAATTGTTCATGATTTGGTTTTTCATTTTTACTATTTCCCAACTTTTTCCGGATTCCCAACTGATTTAAACTCAAGCTCAAGTTTTGGCGGATTATGTCCGCTGAATTCGCCCGTGACCATGATTTCAATATCTCCGCTTTCGCAAACCGGGACTTTATCGGTACTGATCACGCTGAGTTTGTTCCAAGTATTATCGCATAAGTAAACCTTTTGCCCATCGCAGCATACACGGTCGCCAGCTTTCAACGGAACACTCAGATTTAAGCTCTGATAGTTGTTGATTTTGAATTGAATTTTCGAAACACCAGCAGTAAGGTTTTTATCCGACTCGCGAACCGTTATGTAAAATTGTAAAGGCTGGTCATGGTATGGATTATTAACCACAAATTTGGTGGCTGCGGGTTCTCCGGTTTGTACCTCTCTGAATTTATGCTCGAAACCACGGCTGAGCTTCACAGGGTATAGCTTCCAGGTATTTTCGCCAGCTTTTTCAAGGTGGAATTCATTCTTTGGATCTTTCATGCGTTCTCTTTGTTCCGGAGTAAAAGCATTGGCTCTTCGTGCTTTCTGCCATTCCCTGATCGCCTCAAAAAGCAGATCTTTATACCCGTTTTTTTCAATTCTTTCGTCCACACGCAACAGGTACCCGGCATTAAAAGCAGCGCTTCTTGTTTGAATCCATTCTATCTCCTCCGGACGGAACTCCGGATTCAATGTGAACCACCCCAGCATACCGGGCATCAGGTTCCTGTCAAAATATCTCTGGTTCTCAATTCTATAATTCACCTGGCTCTCTCTGAGTGCGTTATACCAGGGTTCACCCCAATTCATGAATGCATAAATGTGCCAATAATAATGAAAGGTGCCTGCCCCGCAGGTAAGCCGGTACCGGTCGATGTTTTTGTACCATAAATCAATAAAGCGTGCAGCACCATAACTACCATGTCCGGTTGGCGATCCGCCTCCATAACCATCAAAATCCATCAGGTCAACCCCGGTTTCGTTGCATACCTCAGCTAATCTTTTGGCATAGGCATCCTGAAGGTTGATGTCCGGGAAAAACCCGCTGTAACTATCATTAGTTAGTTTATCAATGGCCGTTCCCGAATTATGGGAATTTGCAGCTGTACCGTATTGCCCTCTCTTGCAATCCATAAGCCGCCAGGGTTCATCTTCCGAAACCTTACGATAATTCACCAATTCCTTACCGATCTTAACCGTATGGGTATACCCTGAATTTTTAAAATAGACCGGGTCTTTTATATAGATTATATCATCTTCCTGGCCAATATCTTTTGTTAAAACTGAGCTACCGGTTTTACACAAACCATCGCTGGGAACAGGAGTAACGTAAAGATCATTTTTTGTGGTGAACATCGTAAGCGTATGAACACCAAGTGATATTCCTTCAATTCTTGCAGCCTCAGTGGCTTTACGAATATCTTCGGCCCCTTTTGGAAACCTCTTGGTTGAGAGGCCAAAATGGCCCCAACTTTGAAAAAAATCGCCGATATGGATCAATTTGAATCCACACTCCTTCGCATATTTTATGCTTTTTGCCGGGTCGCCTTCATTTAACAGATATGCCTCACCCGGGAATTTTGACCTTTTAAGCCATACCCCGTTCAGCATGGGATGAGGAAGGCCTTCTCCAAGTTCGATCTTTTCGATTATATCAAGAGTTAAAGGTTCGGGGCATCCAAACATGGCAATAGCTGAGCCGACAAAATCGACATCTATCGGTTCAACATATTGTAAAGAACTGCTTTTCCCCTGCCAGCTCTGAACCGTCCTGGGGATTCTCCGGTCTCTGGCAAACAGGCGTAATTCACTTCCATAAGGTTTTTTGACTGCCGCGCTGCCACGGTATAATCTGACGAATTCGGGCATATCTCCTGTAACATTCACATCCACTTCAACTTTCTGACCTATTCTATCTCTAAGCGAATCAGGCAATTGCTGACCCGGAAGAGGCTCAATCACACCTCCACCCCCCGCATCGTCGTCACTCTCAGGAACCCCTTCAATGGTATTGATATTTAACGCCTGCAACCCGATTGAAAATTTTTGATCACGCACGACACAAATCGTTTCACCGATTTTTTCATTAATAACAGTAGGGTAAGGACCCCAAACAATGGCTTCAACACCATTCCGAGGCTCAAGGGATAACAATTCGAACCTTAGATAATCGTTCTTACTATCTACGCCAATGATGGCCAATGAACCATTCGGGTATTTTAATGTGATTTTCTTTTCGGGAAGGCTGTATTCAACCGAGGACGGTTTAACGTAGGAGGAGTCTTTAAAGAGAGTGAGTAACGGTGCTGATTCCCCTTTCGGAAGATACTCTTCAGATGTTTTTTTGTCAGCAAAACTGGTGACAAATCCCTTATTATCTATTCCGACTTTAAAATAAGTTGTTTCAAATTTTGCTTTTTCTTTATTACATGAGGTGAAAACACACATCAGTGCAGGAACAAAGCAAATAATCATCAATCTTTTCATGAGGCTTTACATTAAATAAATAGCAACTGTTTAGCTGTTGTTCAAAGATAACATTTATAATAGCCTTTCTTCCGCTTTTGTATTGCTTTTTATGACCAAATAGTATCTTTATAGACAGACATATTTAGGTTTAAAATGAAACAAAAACGGCTATCTGGACATTTGTTTATTTTATGGTTAAGCACACTTACATATTTTATTCTTCCAGGACAAAAATCTTATAGCCATACCTATATTGGTAAGGAACTAACATGGGATGAACTGGCTTTACAATATAAATGCCCGGAGTGGTTAAGAGAGGCTTTAATCAAAATTTTTCTATTGTTATGAAGGTAACGAATTGATCATGAAATAGATAAAACATGTAAACAGTAATAAAATAATAGATACAGAAATGAAAATTTTTCACAGTTGTATTATTGCTATTGTATTATCATCAGCAATTAATCTGTTTGGGCAAGGTATTGGAGAAAATAGTGACCCAAAACAGAAAAACGTAGGTGATAAACCTTACGAGATGAAAGACAGAAAAGAAATCAGAGAACCGTTCATTACATTCGATGATTGTGCCCTGTGGCAGGTGAAGGTTCAAAAAGGAGAAGCCAAATTGTACCGAACTCAGGAACAGCGTGTAATTAGTGAGTTTAGCGGTAAAGTCGAATACAAACCGGATACCAGTAAAGTGATGCATTTCCGGGTGGAATTGGTAAACCCGCAGAAATTGAAAAAGGAATGGGATTGTATCAATTTTTGGAATTTCGGTCCCAAGTGGCTATGGGAAGGTGGTCCGACAATGACACATTCTTTATTAATCCTTGATGCTAAAGGCAAGGAGCAAAAAATACCTTTTGTACAAGAATGGCTTTGGCCTGATATGTGCTATAAATATTGGTATTTAGATCATATTAAACTTAGCGATACAATTTCAAAGCCCGTTACTTTAGTGGGAATGGAGTTTATTGGCAGAGGAAATCCCAAAGACTATACCAATATTTTTCTGGGTCCGGTTTATGCTTACAAAGAAGAATTAAACCCATTGGTATTTAAGCCTTTCCCGGAAAAACTTCCTTTTCCGCTCAGGAAACAAACAATATTACCCACGAATAAAATTAAAGAGTACACCAACGGTATAATTAAAAATTCGGATGTTTATCAATTCAAATACATTGCTGCAGATGCTACTCTTACCTATGAAGTAAACATCTTAAAACCTATCGGAGGTATATCTGTTTTATACAAGGGAGAAAAGAAATCCATTGATTCGAATGCCGAAATAGTTTTTGAAAATAAGGTGCCGGTAAAATGGCGAATTATCAAGAAAAACCTGCTAAACGATACCCTCTTTATACAATATGAAGCAAAAGGCGGGAAAATCTCGGTAATCTTCGACTGTTTCTATACCATCCTGCAAAAGTCATTAATATGGGGTATTGAAGAGAAATCCAACACCGGACGTGTTGAAGAGATCAGGCTGGGAAAAACCGGAAACATTACGGATGGGAAACTCGTACCGATTCCGATTTTATGTTACAATCCTTTTTCAAATAATTCTTATACTCCCGACAGGCCATACTTACTGTATGCGGATGGCCTGTTTTACTTTACCATGTTTGATTGGTATTATACAGATGCCTCTATGTTTTTTGGTGGAAATAAAGAAATTAAAGATGGATTTGCAACTTACAATGGAGGAGTCAGATACATACCACTAATCAATAAGGTAAGGAACCCTCTTCGCGAACGTTTATTCATCAATGTTTCACCTGACGTGCAGGAAGTATTTCCAACAATTGATAACCCAAAATCTCCAATGCGTTCCAATCAGGCAAACAGGTTCTGGGCCATTAATGGAGGTAGTGATTTGGATCAACTTGGAAAATTTGTTACCGGATTACGATCAAAAGGGGTTGAAAAAGTAAGCATCCGCTACCATGAAGATTTTTGGCGGGAGGGTGGTGAGAGCTTCACATTCCGCTTAGAGCCTAATCCCAAACTGGGCCGTGAAAAAATTAAAGATTATGTTCGTTTTGTTCAATCTAACGACTGGCGTGTGGGATTATACAGCAATTACATGGATTTTGCACCCGTTAATGCACTTTGGAATGAAGATTGGGTAAGACGCAGTTATTTAGGCGGATGGGGTCCGGCCTGGAGTCGCTGTTATGCTCCAAAAGTTTCAATAGGTTGGGAACAAGAGGCAATTTTAGCTCCACAAATACAAAAAATTTATGGAACGAATTTTTCCTATTGCGATGTAGAAACCTGCATTTCTCCAATGGATCGGGTTGACTATGACTATCGTGCTCCGGGTGCAGGAAAATTCCGCTCCGTATTTGAATATGTTGGACTTACGGTGATGAATGAGCGAAGAGCCTATCAGGGTCCCGTGTATTCTGAAGGTGGTACTCATTGGTTTTATGCCGGTCTTGTGGATGGGAATTATGCCTATATGGATAATAAGTTACCTGTATTTCCGGATTTTCAACTATTAAAAATTCATCCTTTGGAGATGGATGGAATGGCGAATGTTTCAGGAGATGAATACATTCCTTATGCGTTAGCTTTCGGTACAATTGGAATTCTCTCCGAAGGCCGGGATGCTATTAGAAGATATGCCTTTCTGCAGCCCTTGCAAAATAGCTATTCGATGATTCCTGTCACCGAAATATCTTATTTCGACGGAAATTCTCTTGTCTCAAGTTCCGAAGCGGTCAGGAAAGATTTAATAGCAGCCCCTAAAATTCACATTAAGTATCAATCAGGCTTGCAGGTTTTCTCTAATTTATCCAAAGATTCCTGGTCTGTTGAAGCAAATGGTGTGACATACACGCTTCCAAAAAATGGGGTCTTGTCGTATTTGCCTGAAAATAATTTACTTGCCTATTCAGTAGAAAATAAAAACTCAGCAACCAATAAGCGTCTGGATAGGGTATTCTCCGATGATTTGTACTACCTTGATACCTATGGAGAAGAAGTAACCGGTAATCTAGCCGGAAATGGTTCGTATATGATCAAGAAAGAAAAGTTCGGGTGGGAAATTATTCCGGTTGAAAATACCAAAACTATCGATTTTGATTTATCCCTGATTGGCTTGAAAGATTTAGGAGTTGACATTAAGGCAGTTGACGAGAATGGTAATACGATAAAAATCATTAACGAGAACCCTATGTCAGGTAAAGTATATTTTGAGCATAATCCGGATTATTATAAATACCAGATCTGTCCGGTTGTATCTTACTAATAGGCAATTCAGCGGACCGAACTCATATTAGATATTGACCAAAGGGCAACCAGGGGTAGCAACCAAAATTTCATCCTGGTTAAATTTTTCGATTATTTTACCCGCTTTCCTAATTCTGCAAGCGAAACGGTAATCATTTTGCCTGCAGGTTTCCCATCTCTATAAGTAATGACACGGAATGTATCAGCATCTTTCGGTATCGTCAGCTTTTCTCCATTCATATACATTGGACTATGATGGTCGGGATAGGTGTTATCGAAGGTGTAATACAATTTCAGCCCTTCAATTTCGGTACTCAGCTGTATGAATAAATTTCCCTTCCCATCTTTTGATGGTGCGATGATTGCATCATAAAAGCTGGTGGCATAGTTGATATCCGCCTGGGATAACCTTTGCAAATGGACTTCGGTGCGACGAATAAACTCAGTCCAATTCCTGAATGATTTTGGAGACCATAGAACTTCTGCCAAGGCAAATGAGCGAGGCCAGAACATATACTCTGCCTGACGGAATGTGGGTACACTTTCTGTCCAGAGGTTTCCTTGCCCTCCCAGGATAAGCGAGGGATCCACACCTTCGGGAACAGGTTCGAAAGCATATACTTTATTCAAACGCAACATGCTATATGTCGGTGGCTCAATGGCAGGATCGCCCTGATACAAGTCGAGGTAAGCATAGTCGTTGGGGCTCATCACCACATGATGGTTTGCTTTAGCGGCTGCAATACCTCCTTTCATTCCACGCCAGCTCATTACGGAAGCATTAGGTGCTAAACCCCCTTCCAAAATCTCATCCCAGCCCATCAATTTCTTTCCATTTTCCTGCAACATGGTCTCCAGACGATTTATGAAATAACTTTGTAATTCATTCACATCCTTCAACCCATTATCTTTCATTCGTTTTTGGCAATCCTTACATTTTTTCCAAAAGCCTTTATAACATTCGTCGCCTCCAATATGAATGTATTCAAAAGGAAATAATTCGGCCACTTCGGTAAAGACGGTATTCAAAAACTCAAAAGTAGAGTCGTTCCCGGCACAAAGCGAGTTATCATCAATTCCATAGAACTTACTGCCCGGATTTACCTGATAAATCAATTTCGAAGAAGACAAATAGGGATAAGCAGCTATAGCGGCTAAAGAGTGTCCGGGAACATCTATTTCAGGTAGAATATTCACATAACGTTTTGCAGCATATTTGACAAGGTCTTTGATATCTTCCTGCGTGTAAAAACCACTATACGTAGCTTCTTCTCCTTCCTGGGGGCGTTCCCTTTCCCACCATAATCCTGTACGCGGCACTCTCCATGCTCCTACCTTAGTGAGTTCGGGCAGCTTTTTAATTTCTAACCTCCAACCCTGATCGTCGGTTAAATGCAGATGCAGGAGGTTAAATTTATATATCACCATCTGGTCAATAAGGCGCTTTACCTCATCAATAGTAAAGAAATGTCTGCTGACATCAAGCATCAATCCACGCCATGGAAAGCGGGGTTCATCTTTAATAATAAGGGATGGCACTTTTCTATCATCATTTATTGGAATAAGTTGAATCAAACTTTGTACCCCATAGAACATGCCTTGGGAAGTGATGGCCCTGATACTTATTTCTTTCGGCGAAACGCTTAAAAGATATCCTTCCTTTGCTGTGTTTACCGTTGAATCAAGTATTAAATTGATTGATTTTGCGGTTAATTTAATTCCACTTTGGATCTTTGCCTGCAATTGTAATTTATTCAGTGATTCTATAGTCGACGCAGTGTAATCGGCAAGAAATTTTAATTTCTGATCATTATAACAAATTGGAGTTGACTCGTTTAAAATAAAATTTCCTTCTTTCATTTCAACCTTTTGGGGTTGAGGAATGATGCTAATGCTTTGGGCTGACAAAACCGCACCCAGGCAAAGCAGGGAAACTGATAATGACAATTTTTTGGAGTTCATAATTAATTCTGATTTTTTACATAATTAAACGGCAAATTATTGTATGCACGAGTCAGAACAGCGATATTCCGTTCATCCCCTTTTAAACTATCAACAGGTCTGGAAAGATAATAATCAACCGGCGGCATCAAAGAACCGATAACGGGTTTGGTAAAACCATAAAGCCCTACTTTTTCTTTAATGGCTGCAGGAATAACTTTGGCCGGATCTTGTCCATTCCAATTGGCCAGGCAGGTTACCAAACGGGTATGTTTGCCTAACATGGTACGCACGGATTCGGTGGTAGCAATATCGCCGGCTTCATTCAGCACCCAATCCACTTCCTTCAGCATATCCGATCCTGCAATATCCTTGCTGGTCAGTTGACAGGATGTTAACCAGATAATGCAATCAGGTTTTGTTTTCTTCACCGTTTCCCTGATCCTCTTCCAGCATCTGTCAATGGCTTTACGACGGAACTGGAGCTCAATTTCAGGAGTAATATTATCCTTTCCCGGGAATGGTTCATTCATCAATTCACTGAACATTATCTGTTCGCAATCCATCCATTTTAAAGGCGGATATGGCTCCATGGTTGCACCGGGATTCCATAGCCAATCTACAAAAACACCATCCATACCGGTCTTTTTTATGGCATCTTCCATGGCAGCACAAAGGTAATCAAGATACGGTTTAGTGTAAGGAATATGTGGGTTTGCAGGAAATCCATAGCTCAGATCGGGATGTTCCTGCCCCCATTTCGTGTTAGAGCCGGCACAAAAATAGCCAAACACTTTCATGTTTTTTTTATGCGCCAGTTTTACCTGTTCCGTCAGGAAATCATACTTGAGCCCGGGTTGCTCCGGAACAATACCGTTTTTATACCAGGCATAACCGTTGCATGATACGGCAAATGACTGAATGACGTTGCAACCAAGAGCTGCGTACCAGTTTACGTGATCAACGGGATTTGCATCGGACCATAAACCCGGTTGGGCAAAACCGTTCGGACCTCCTTCTCCCCAATTAAAATCAACGCAGTAAGCTTTTATTAAACCTTCCTGTGTTTTTTTCGAATCACTTTTACAACTGCTAAAAAGTGCGATAAAAATTACTGCTATTATTATCCTGTTATTTTTCATTTTTGAAAGTTTTGAATTTGACTGTCTCTTTCATTTCACACCTGCTGACCTGATTAAGATTTGTTTTCCCTGAATCAGGCATTACCTGCTGATTATCAGTATTAATCCTTTTGAGGCCGGGATACTCAATTGTTTCACATTTGCCTCTCCGGCTGTTTGAAGATCGTCGATATTCGGGATTTCAACTTTTGCAGATGCAGGATTCATCCCCAGTTTCTTCCAATCTACATCTAAACTTATGACCTGGTGGGTATCCGACCAGTTGCCTATGGCTATCATTGCTTTATCTTTTTTGAGATAAACACTTGCCAGCAAATCATTATTACCGGTTTTTATAGGATTGGCATCATCCCAATAACCAATGTATTCTGAACCCGACATTCCAAAGTAATTCCATAATTTCCACATGTTCATGGGTTTGCAACCGCTATAATACCGGGTCGACATCCCATAGACCATGCCACGGTAAGGGTTGCCGCAGCCATCAAGCATTTCTCCGTATAAGCCTAAAGGAATTCCGGATATTTCAACTATCCAGTAATCCGGTTTCGTTGTTTTATAATCATACATTTCGCCCAGCCATAAGCTATTAACATAAGGAAAAACTTCCATGCAATCATTGGCAGGACTATTTAATCCATAAGCTGGCTGAAAGGCATTACCAGAGTGAAAATCCATCAAACAGCTATCTGCGGCTCTATCCATAGTCTTGCGCATGCGTTTCATTATTTCCCTGTCGTAACCTACTCCATCTAAATATAATCCACGTACGCCATAATTTCTTATCAGGAAGTTTAACCCTTCAATGTAATAATTATGCCAACGTGATAAGCCTTGCGTCCTTATTGACATATCCCAGTCAGGACCAACACTACGATCATGCCATGCAGGATCATAATTCGTACGAAGGTGTTCAAACAACCAGGAATGTCCCGTCATTCCATATATGCTGTTAGGATCTCTTTTTTCATGTGTATCAGCCAGGACTAACACATTAGTACGGGAATATATCTCGTCATCAAGATGCCGCATTGCCCATAATTCACAGGCATTTGTGGACAATTCCCTGACTGTATAATACAATTTTGTCCTGATGTTAAGTATTTTTCCTTTATCAATTATCGATTTTAATGTATCTCCTGACAGAAACGGATAATTGATATAAGGATTATAAACATTCGCATGATGAATATTCATTATGGTTGCTCCATTTTTAGCAGCTGTTACAGGATTATTATCAGCGTGGTAATATTTTTCGTTCCAATGCTTATCATCCAAGGTCTTAAAAGGGGTAATGAGAAGGCCAAAGTTTAAAACCATTACATCATCTTTTTTCATTGACTTGGCTCCCACATAGGCGGTAACAATTACTTCTTTTTCTGTGGAAGCAACATTGCAGCCTCCTTTCCCTTCATTGCTCCAATCCCTGTAGGGACCAACCTTTTCAAACGAAGCCAGCTTCCAATCAGGAATCAGATGTTTTAATTTTACCTGCAAGCCCGCATTCACATCTCCCAGCCAGATCATATTATTGGCATATTCCTGATTCCATTTCCACTCCAGCTTTTCAGGAGTATAACCTCCCTGTTTCCCCATCCCCATCAGGTATTTTGCCGTTGATTTTTCGTAGGGTAGCACCAGTTGGACGTCATCTAAATTGATATCTTTTTTTGCTTTTATTTTCGTTTCATAATTAATATATCCATCACATTCCATCTTAGCTTTTATGGTAATTTCGATATCTTCCGAACTTAAAACTGTTTGCCATACAACCGCACCACTTTTTTGCAGGATTATTTCCGGTTCTTTAGACGAAAATTTAATTAATTTTCCTTTTTGCAAAAGGTCGAGGTGAATTGATCCGGATAGGATATTCTTATCAGGCCCATCAATGGAATGATTGCTGCCTGTAAAGGAGGTGGTTATTTTTTCAGGAAACCCCGATTTATTGAAACTTAATTTCCGCCCGAAGATGGATATATTTCTTCCGCTTAATTTTACCGGAGTGTAGGGCGCAACAACTTCATTGTCGATGCCGATATTCGAATCTAACCAATTCAACCGCGACTGATTTTGCGGTGTATTATAACCTCTGTTTTCCGCAATTTTATTTTCTATTTGTAGTTTTACATCTATGACATAGCTCTTTGTACCTTTAGCTGATACTGCTACTTTCCCAAGATAAACTCCAGGAGCCTGATTTGCTTTTATATCAGATACTATCCACATGGACCGGACTTCACCTTTAGGGACTTTCACATTTTTTACAAACTTGTTACCTAAATGGTCATTCCCTCCCATATTAATACATTTGAATGATTTAGAAGATAATATATCTCCTTTTTCAGATTTTAAATCGTAAAACGTTAATTTTAAATTATCTAATTCTTTGAACGGTGCAAAGATCCCCAATTGCCAGGAGTAGGATTCGTCCTTCATTGCACTTCCTTCAAATGCATTATTCGCCCCTTTTTTGAACCAGCGATAGGGTATGGTCTCTACCATTCGTGCAGGAAAATTCCTGTTCTCCGGGAAAATCAAAAACTCTTTATCCTGATTCTTATTCAATAATTCTTTCAATTCATTTTGAGTAACAGGTATTTCCATTGGATAAAAACTATGGTAATCGCTTTTACTTTCAAAAGAAATGATTTTTGCCAACTGACTGTCAATTTTATTGGCAGTACTGTTTTTCCAGGCAGGATCATACGTATCTGCCGGCTTCTCATAAGTGGCATCTGGGAACCACGACTTTCCGGTATTTCGTCCGGGCATATAATACAAATAGTAGTTGCCTTCGCCCGAAATCGGTTGAAATACTATCTCGCCAAATTCATTATTCTTTTGTGTGGAATAGATATTTTTTACCCGCAGATTGGTTAAGGCATCGATGAGAATCAGGTTTTTATCATCAACATTATCCAACCTGCGCCACGGAACAACTACTTTGACCGCATCTGAAGACTTTTCGACATAAATGACAGCACGATGATTTCCAAGTCCTTCGGGATTCCATTGTCCGGTTCCATAACTAATATCCTGTCCATAAAACTGAAATAAGCTTAAAATAAGTGCCGTACTTATTAAAATAATTGTTTTCATAAGTAGTTCAATTTTTATTATTGCTAAATATATTTTTTAACATTAAAATGCGAGCACAATTTACGTAAATTTTGACAAAACAGAGGATTTTTCGTTTACTTATTGATGACTTCAATACCTTTTAGCTTTACGGTTCCCTTAATGACCGGTTCATCTTCACCGATATTTCCATTCTATCCGAAGTCCAACTATCTAAGAACACTTGCACATCTTGTTGATCAATGGAGGATGAAAATTCGAATTTTATGATTTTCTTATCTCCAGGCATCAGGGTAACGTAATTATCCGAATAGTGAACCGGAAGAATTCGTTTTCCGGTCCGCTTATCGAAAACTTTAACCCGGTTAAAAAAAGAGATGTTATCAAAAGCTGCCAGTTCTAAGGTACCGGTGTAGTTACCACCTTCTTTGTTCAATTGTAAAGATGTTTTTGGTTTTGTTGCTGGAAGCTGCTCCAATTGAGAGTAATCTTTATCCTTGGTGGTCAGCCAGTAAATATTATCCGTTAACTGCACATTTTTATTAAACAAGGTCAGCTTTAAAAAATAGGCCCCATAAATGCCGGTTGGTTTTACTATTTCAAACATCGGACTTACAGTGTTCGAAAGTGCATCGCATTTATCGGACTTTTCCCAAATTATTTTCCCGTTCAAATTATATAGTTGAGCTTTAACTGTTAAGCCACTGTAGGATATGAGTGACGAGTTGAGCAGTTCAACTCGTTTGCTTATTAAGTTATACATAGGGTGCAGTGGTTCGCAGCCCTTTTTAGTTCCGTAAAGAGTGGCGTTGACTTCAATAGGAGCAGAGGTAAGTATATTCCCATCAACTTTGATCTCACTGGCACGCCTGGCCACCCAATTCTAGTGAAGCAATGTTTTTTCGCCGATTGCCGGGAGCAACAGGGGCTCAATATTTTGTGCAAATAATGAACAGGTATTACACATAATCAAGCATAGAACCCAAAAAATTGATTGTTTTTTTAATCTCATTACGATGGGTTTACCGTATTTAGTAAAATTGTTCCAAAACAAAACAGGCTGTTCTTTTTGAAAGCTACCTTGTTTGCAAGACAACTTCGTTCGTATCGGATTGTAAGGAATTCAATATGTTGAGCATCCGGAATACAACCGGCCAGGATGACTTTTCGAACAATCTGTTCCGGGCAACCGATTACAGGTATTCCTTCGGGAATTTCCAGGGTGAGCGATATTCCGGTACAACAAGGTCCGAAGCTTCTTTGTCGCCGATAATTTGTTCTTTATCAGGATCGAACCGGATCGAACGTCCAAGTTTCAGGGAAAGTGTACTGAGTATAATAGGAACATCAATCAGGACGTGGTAGGCAGGATTGCATGATGGCTGATTACGCGACTTAATACATTCGAGCCATTCGAGTTCATGACCGGGCGAAGGCGGAATGGATTTCGGAGGCGTTTGCATCCCTTTCATCCTGTCACCTTCCGGTAAAATTACGTGATTGTCGTAATCGGTATGTAATGTACCGTTAACACCGTGGAAGTATATTCCCAACCTGCGCCTGCTCACCTGACCGCGCAAAAAGTCGAAGCCATAGCTGTTGGTCAGGGAACTCATCCAGGTCAGGGCAAGATTAGGATAGCGCATGATAACCTCGTGATTATCGTAAGCATCACCGTCATCCTTGATGATGAAACGTCCGCCTGTGGCACTGACCTCAGTGGGGTAGCCCAGACCAAGCGCCCATACGGGCAGGTCGATGATGTGCGGTGCCATGCCAGGGGTCCATCCACCGCTGAAATCCATCCAGAAACCATGATAGAAGGCGCCCTTCACCAGATTAGGGTTGAAGGGCTGCATCCGTGCCGGACCAACCCACATATCCCAGTCCATTCCTTTGGGTATGATATTCGTATTATTGCCTGATCCAATACCGTTCGGGGCTTCGTTCATCACGAAGAAAGTGCGCACGGTTCCAATTTCACCGAGGTTGCCGGAACGAATGATCTCAACCACACGACGGTAGTTTTCGCTGGCGTGAATCTGGGTACCGATCTGGCAGATGATCTTGTGTTTTTTTACCGCATTGCGCACCGCCAGGCTTTCTCCAACATGCATCGTCATCGGTTTCTGCAGGTATATATCCTTGCCTGCCTCGCAAGCGGCGATGGCTATGATGGCATGCCAATGTGCGGGTGTGGCAATAATGACTGCATCGAGATCCTTATGCCGTAGCATTTCCCTGAAATCGGTATAGCCGGTGCAAGTACCTTTGAATTTTTCAACGACGGGATCTAACCTTTCTTTCCAGACATCGCAAGCGGCGGTCACTACAACATTGGGCTGTGCGGCACAGATGTTCAGACTCGCATTACCTAAACCGCCACATCCGATAACCCCGAGATTAATACGATCGCTGGGTGGGTTGCCTTGTCCGTTAAGGATGGAAGATTGCAGAATTATGGGTGCTGCAATAGCTGCGTTGCCGGTAGTTTTTATGAACTGGCGGCGGGTTAAGAGTGGATTGGTATTATTCATTTGTAAAATCATGATGTTTCAGAATATGATCTATTTCCAAAATTAGTTTTATTTGACGTTTTTGCCCCACGAAAATCCCTTAATTGATGATTAGTTCACTGGATACTCCTAAATCCATAATATCCAAAACATAAAGAAATCCCATCATAAAACCTTCTGCCGGATAGGAACTTTCAATTCTGTTGTCAAATATCTTTGCCGGTATGGATTGCCAGATACGCTCTCCATTAATGTTAATTGTATCGTTAGAATAATAGAAATTCGCTTTCTTAAGCGTGGCTTTACTCTCATAGCTAAATTTTATTATCGAATCCCGTTTTTCAATACCTGTTATTTTTGCCAATGGAATGCCATCTTTAAAGATTGAGTTAAAAAAAACAGCAATTTCACGGGGTCTCCATCCATCAGGATGATCATGTCCCATATTGGGTGTAATTCTCAGATATCTGTTTTTCTCCGGAATCAGTCTGGTTGTTTTATCGAAAGGAACAATATCAAAACAGCCATCTTTATTACCATTGATAAAAAGAGTCGGGCACTGTGAAAAAATCAGATAGTTCTTCGGGTCGATTTTGCTCATCCAAAGTGCTTTATCCTCTTTTGTCATATTATTGAAATATTTTTTAAAAATGATTTCATCGTGAAATGCACAGCCATATACCGGAGCTGCAGCTTTAAAACGATTATCAATTCCTGATACAATGCATGTTTGAAAACCGCCCCAGCTGATGCCCGTCACAGCAGTCTTATTTTTTTCAACCTCCGGGAAACTAAGCAACAGGGAATGAGCTAACATGGCAATCGCTGCGGTTCGATAGCCCCGAACTGCTTTTGGCCCATACTTTATAGAATCGTAAATGTACCCTAAAGATGAGGAGGGGCCACCTTCGTGTAATTTTCTGTTATTCCCATAATCACACGTAATAGCTGCATATCCTTCATGAGCCCAACGTTCAACCCAATCACTCATGGCATCCTGATCCCCTCCTGAGATCAAAACGACTCCCGGGAACTTATTACCTTGATTAACACCGGTCTTCAAAATATCAGGATTGGAGTAATAGGCAAATACTTTAGTTGCTTTACCCAGATGATCGGGCCCTTTAAAAAGAATCTCTCTGACCCTGGATGTACTGTCGAGATACTCAAATTCCGGTGTCTGCTGGAGAAGATCTAAATCCCAGATTAAATCAGGCACATTGATTACGGATTGATCAATTCGTGGCAGGTCCGGATTTTCTTGTCTTGAGCAGGATACCAAAGTCAATATGCAAGCAAGTAATAGTATAATTTTACGCATGATGATCTGCTTTCTTTGCTATGATAATAAGGGACTTATCTAATACTATTTTGCCAATTACAATTCTGGAAATGAAAAAGTTGGTTGAGTCGAATCTTCAGCATTAAAGGAACCCCACAACCTTGAGGCCTGATTGCCGTCGGGTTTGACCCCGGCATGAATGAAAAGCCGGTAACGCAGAACCAGTGGCTTACCCCGAACCAATTTGTAACATGTGCCTGAAGCCGGAAAAGTCGGCTGAACCCAGGATAGTTTGGGATACTGAACCCAATCGCCCGGATAGTCAGGATTGTTTTTATGCTGAAAAACCATCATCCCGGACGTTGTATCAGCTCCGGCAAAAAATCCGCTCAAGTCAGACCAAACGCGCCTGGGGACCATTTCAGCCGAATCAGTAAACATGGTAATTTCCTGTTGTTTAGGTGTTTGCATACGAACATTCAAACCTCCGTATAAAGATGTTCCACGACGGGCAATGGTAATGCTATCCTTCAGGGCAACAAACCAGAATGCCAGATCGATGATTCTGCCCTGCGCCGTTGAGCGATAGGCTCTGATGAGTGCCACTTCGCGCACGATCGGTACACTATCTTCCCACATCCACAGGTTTTCGGCTTCGATCTGGGCAAATTCTGATCCGTTTTGAAGTTCTATTTTACCGGTTGGACGTGCGAACACAATCTGCAATGCATGAAGGTCGCCGCGTTTGCTGCCGAAATCCACTTCGGGCCAGGCCCAATAAATTCCACGATGATGTGGATGATCTTTCGACCAGTCACGAGTCAAAACCTCTCCACCCGGTCCGTAAACGGGATGGATGTAGTTGCTGCGCGGAACGGCATATATACTTGGATTCGCCATAAATGTGTCGGTCGGCGTAACAATGTATTGGTTAGCAGGTAACGTATCAATCGCGTCTTTCTCGTAAACTGTTTTGTAATTGTATTGAAGCACCGGTTTGCCATCATCTGACAGAATGATCTGCCCGCTTACAGGGTCTTCGATAGCCTGCATATCAGTCCCAAGCTTAGATTTACATGACACAAAAACGGCCACACCTGACAGGAGGATGTAAACAATTGATTTTTTCATAGGTGTTATTGTTTTTCAAAGTTTAATTTCCATTTTACGATTTGATTCTCCCTGGTTTTGATTAGAATTCTAAGCCAGCCCTGTTCTTTTTGGGGCAAAACCTCAATTGTGGCATCATATTGATTTTCAATAATCTCTGCGCTGGCAATTTTCCATTCAGCCCCATCATTCATTCCTCCTATGCGCAGTTCATAATTATCGCCGCCTATTATTTTGCTTGTTCCGGACAAGGATCCCCTCTGCCATTCTTCAGCAAGTAAATCGATCATGCCTTGGGTAACATGCTGGGATGTTGCAACAACAACCGGATGATTCTCCAGGGAACGGACAGCCAAAATACGGCAAGATTCAGATGGAAGTTCCCAGGCAAATGACCCTGTGATATTGGGAATAGTTTTATTCTCCCAAAAATCGAACGCGTGGTAGGTGGTATTGTCGTTTAATCCTGCCCAACTCATTGAACAGCCAATCTTCTGAGAAGTTGTGTCCCAATTAAACAGGCCGATTACATTACGCTGAGTGCCTGTATGATGATCAGTAGCAAGCCAGATTGATGGAAGCGTTTTGTCGAAAGCATCAACTGGCCTGGCAGTGCCGTTGTGGGAGGCCATGCAGCGTTTCATTATTTCAATCCGATCGTTGGGCAGATCTGGAAGCCAGTCACTGCTGAGGAAAAATTGACCTGAAACAGCTACAAAAGAGGGTAGTAACCGGGCCCTGGTCAGTCCACCAATTCCGGAACTTGCAGGATCCGCTGTTGATTTGCCGCTTTCCCTTATCATTGAGGGGTCAGGATCGTTCCACCAAACCCTGCCGTTTAAAAAATAGAGCCGCGAAGCGCGGATTGCACCCGTGCGGATACTTTGGCCATCGTGGTTGAAATCAGGGCCAATCCGCATCGAATTGACCAATCCGAAAGAAGCACCGAACGACCGCATATTCTGACTTACACAACATCCCGAAAAAAACACCTCTTGCCCAACCGCATTTCGTAAAATTTTCAATCCATCCCTAAATGCTTCTATCTGAGTTTTAAATGGGTTGAAGAGTGGTCGACAGTTACCCATACTGTCGTTTTTATAACCATCATTGATGTAAACCTGCTCAGTAACAGTACCGGTCCATAAACCATCCATCTTGAAATAATTGAAACCCCAATTGCGCATTGTCCTGGCAATAGTAGCAATATGATTTTGAACTTCGGGATGGGTAAGATCGAGGGAAGTTCCGCCCCAGGTGGTTTCAAAAGGCTTTCCATCAGGGCGGTAGGCAAACCAATGCTGACGGTTGCTGTATTCAGGATCCTGATGATTTCGGGCAAATGGCATCCACCAGATTCCGGCGGTTAATCCTTCTTTTATTATCGCATTTGCTGTCGTTGACATACCATCAGGATAACCACCTTTGGGATCGGTACGATCGAAACCCCGGCGGGGTCCGTTGTATTGTCCTCCTGCCTGCCACTGATCGTCAATCTGGAGTACTCCCAGTCCGTAAGATTTAAGTCTGGAGGATATAAATTTCGCCAGTTCAATGGAAGATGATTCGCTTCCAGCCCCTCCGTTTTTTTCGTCGTACCAGGTACAATAAACCGCGCTGCGGGGTTTTAGCTTTATGTTTTGCTGTCTGGCAATTGCATCGGCAAATTGCTCTTCACCTAAACGGGCATCGTCGAAATACCCGATAAGCAGAGTTTCAGAAGCTTCGGTTTTCCCGGCAGGCAAACGAAAATGACCATAGTCTATCTGAGTATTTATTTCAATCAAATTGTCTTTAATGCTTGAAAACACAACGCCGCTGCCTTTTTCATTTGTTAACCAGCCTGTTACCACACCGTTTCGGGTAGCCGGATCAACAGTTGTCAGAAATACATAACTGCCCGGATTTTTGTCGGGAGCAAGCAAACTTCCGGTACCCAGTGTTTTTAATCCAGCTGCCGGTTTTTCAAGGTCAATTAAAAAAGAAACCGGATTAAGCTTCTGAATATTAATATCTTCAGTCTGTGAATTATCAACGGTCTGGTTAATAAAGAGAAACGGTTGCATCGGATAAAGAGCGAACGAAATTGAACCTCCATGAACAGACGTGATAACCAGGGAGCTCCCTTCCCCAAAAACCGGACTAAAAGTTTTCTCCTTCATGAAAGTTCCGGTTGCACCATTGGGAATCAGGTTTTTCAGGAAGGTTTTTTGAGTGGATCTGGCGGTTACTTCCAAGGTTTTCGCACCTGTGTTGAAGGTTACAACCAGGAACGAATTACTGATGCTGTTTCGTTTGTTTTGGCTTTTAACGGAACTATCCCCGGTCAGGTTATTTATTTCATCAGGAGCAGAGATAAAATTATCAGCACGGGCATATTCAGTCACATGATAATCTTTAATTATCTGTTGTGATTGTGAACTGAGAACAAATAGGACGGCAAGGAGGGAGAATAGTTTTTTTTTCATACAGGAGGTTTTTGACTTCGTAGCACTATTAAATTATTCTCTGATAACGACTGTTTGATTGATTTCCGGTGCAGTGGCAGGCCATTTCATTTTTGTTCCACCCGAGGTTTCTGAAACAATCTGGTATTCGAAGTCATCGTCAGGGGCGGGGAGTGTGGCGTTCCAAACAGCACGGGCAATATGTTTCGCTTCAATGGTTTCCCATTTTCCACCTCCAAGGGTACGGAACTTTACCAGGACAGACTTTACGGGTTGTTTGTCGAGGGCAATAATCCTGAGAAGGAGAGCTTCACCCCGCTTTTGTGTTGTGCGGACAACGAGGTTCACCAGGAGGGGAGTGCCGCTGTATTCTTTCCGGGGCCTGGCCTCTGCGGGTAAAGGAGCTCCTGCCAGTTTTTCCAGAGTTTCATCCTGAGCAGTAAGGAGTTTACAACGAAGAAGGGATTGGAGCTCGATGTTGGCAATCGTTCCCAGCTCGCTTGAGTTGTTGAGGGTTGCAATCATATGCTCATACATCGTTCCCAGGAGATTAGTCATTTTCAGCCGGATCGGGAGAACTTCGCTGATGGCTGATTTGCGCTGGGCGGCAGGGTCCTTGATTTGTTCGATACCTGCCAATGCCGCATCGAGTTCACCTCTGGCACATGCGAACATAGCCATGGATTTCATGAATTGAAACTCGTGATTCCACCAATCGAAACGGGCAAGATTACCCGAACCGCGAACACGCGGACGTAAGGACTCCATCTCCTCTGCAAAAGCATATTGGTTTTTCACCTCCTGCCAGGACTGTTTATTTATATTGATGACACCCGGTCCACGGTTCCAGGTGGATGTCCGGGGATAATTCCCGTCCAGTTTTGTGAAGATCGCCGCGATTTCTTTGGCTACTGCAGGACCGAATTGTGCAGCCGTCCAATCCAGATAAAAATCGTCTGAAGCAAGATTGCGCGGTAAAGAATCTTTATTGACGGCATCGGAGGAGCGGCCCCAATCACCGAGCTCCCATCCGGCCTGTGCCAGTGCACTGATGTTCGGGTTAATGACACGGGTTCGCCAGTGCAGGCAGAACAAACCATCGCAACCATAGGTTTGTGCGTCCACTGCATCGCGGCGCATACGACCCACCAGCAGTTGAAAGGCTGTTAAATTGCCATCGTCCTCGGCCCATGGAATGGCGAACTTGACACGGCCTTCGAGCCCGGCGAAATTCGGAGATACAGGAGTATTACCCACATTGTGACTGATGGAACTGAAAAAAACATCTTTAGGAAGTGTCTTGTCGAACTGGGGAAAGTGTCCTGCCGTCCAACCCCAGCCGCATAAACCGAGAGAAAAAGGGGCTTCTACGCTTCTGAGGGCAGAGCGGGCAGAATTGATATTTGTGATAAAACGATTTTCATCGATTTCACCTTCATGTCCCCAGATCCAATAGTAATCTACCGGATAGGTGCGCTTGATGCGAAGGAACATGCCTTCGTAGAGTTTTTCCAGGGTGGCGGGATCATCTGGGTTGAGCCCCCTGGATTTAAGTTGTTCGGCGATGGCATCCGGAATGTCGAGTGGCGACTCCGTCCCAACCGCAGTTTTAATGCCGAGTTCCCGGGCATCGGTAAATACCTCATTCAACATCTTACCGGATCGGTTCGCCATGTCCACGCAGGCTTCAGGCGTTGGAGGAAATGGGAAGTCATCGGGTCCGTTGATCTCGGGTCCGTAGTCATCCGCCGGGAAAAGCTGATCGGCGCCAAAACTGAATGTCCCGGTTTCCCCGGGGGCATAACATCCGTAAGGAATGAATTTGGCAGTGGTGTACCAGGAGGATTTATCGGCGACTTTTACCGTACCATCGGCATTCACGTCTTCCGGCAAACCGATCCAGACGGTTGGCTCGGGACCGAGATCCTTGTTTTTGAAAGGGTACGTGTGCAAGCCGATGAAATTCATTCGCATTTTAGCAACCTGTCCGGAAATGACTTTCCAGTCGTCCGTTGTCCACCAATCCGGTCCTTCGGGAAAATCATGAAACGGCTGGATACCACGCAGCCTGAACACCGGTTTATGGGTTTCATCGAGTCCTGGCAAGGAAAAAGGGATCTGTGCATCCGGGATCACATCGCCATCCAGCTGGAACCGCACACCGAGCTTTTCCGCGAAAGCATAGGCACCATAGAGCACCGCGACATCGCTGCCGCCCGCGATAACCATCGATTTACCATCGGACTTCAATCGGAATTGCTGTTCCTCAAGTGTATTGTCTATTCTGAATGAGATGACGTCGCCGGCTGCATCTTCAGCAATTGGTAAAAGCGTGGCAGTGCGCAGATAGAGGTATCGGCGTACCTCCCTGGCCGCCAGCTTTATATTTGCCGGTGAACTGGCCGGACAGATAATCGTGACAGTATTGCTGCTGCTATGACCAGCCAACAGGCTATTTGGTTTATTTAATGCATTTTGGGTATTTAGTGTACCACTGGCGAAAAGCAGGAAAAAGTTTAGATATACTATTTTTTTCATTGATTTTTTTTAGTGAATTCGTATCCCGGTTGAAGCTATCAGATTTATTCTAAATAATTGATCTACAATTCATTTTATTTTAGGTGCATCAACTTTATATAATTCATATTCATTTTTAAGGTTTTCTTCCCGTCGTCTGTCAAATTCATGGAGGAATGTTTTTAACACAAAGTCAAAGCTTAACAGATCTGTCTGATTTTTCTTCTCACTATCCAGGAGAAAAGGCTGATGCTGCTTAACTATTTGAAATCCTTTACTATCAACGCCTTCAAAAGAGTTACTGCTTCTGTATGCTGTAAGCAAATCTTCAAAGAGCCCTTTTCCTGCATTGGGCTTATCCTTCCAGGTTATCATGATGGTTTTAGCATCCGGACTCACAGTGATGCAATCACCCTCCAATTTTGAGACTTTAGCATCGGATTCAAATTTTACCAATTCTTTAAAATAGGGTATTCTAACCTTGAAAAAACGCGGTTGTTCATTGAAAGAAGGTGTAATGGTTACCGAAGCACCGTTCACGGTAAAAGTCATGCGTGCCGAAATACTTCCAAATTCAGTGGGGGCATTATTGATAGCTATATGTTTGTCTTTTTCAACCCATGCAGGTGAAATGGTCGGGAACAGATAAATATCACGTTTCCCCTTTTCTATGCCTGCTTTTCCTCCGAATTCATAAATGAGTAAATTTCTGATGATTGTGGCAATTTTTGCAGCGCCCCAGGCATGCGGAGGCGGACAAAATTCCACTTGCCTGTCGGTCCAGGGACGTACTAAATTTTCAAACCCTTCATAAGTAGAACCACTATGCAATAAGAGATGATAAAAATCGATCAATGCCTGTTTACTTTCTCCCATTACCATGTATTGCTCAATCAAATTGGCTGTTATATACTGATGAAGGTGCTGTCCGTGCCGGTAGGTCATAATACCTTCGGCATAACCTTTTCTTACACGATCAACAGTCCCTTTCACATATCTGTTGCCGGGCATCAAAGTTTCTGAAGGAAAAGCAAGTAACATATTCTCCCAGTCGGAATGTGTCTGATACTCATAAAAACCCCGGCGGGCAGCTTTGCCGGTTAAATAGTGATAAAGCCCGGGCGGAACATAGCCGTCTTCCTTGACTGATGCCTCAATACCTTTAATAATGCTTGCACTGTATTGTTTTTCCAATGCTTCCCAATCTTGTACATCATTAGTTTCACCCATCTCTCTGGCTAACCTTATAGCAAATCTGAGTCCGCACAAAGCCCAAAGATTGTTAGTAGTATAATGCCCGTCGATCATCTCGGCATCATAAGGCATAGCAGGCGGCAGCAGGCCATATTGGTTCTTTTTTGTTTCCGTAGATATATACCCGATCGCTTTTTTGATATTAGGATATATCTCGTTAATAGTTTCCAGATCGTGGGTAAACAGGCTATAGGCACATAGGGAAAACAAGACAATGCCATGTGAAGCAGGCGGTTCTCCATTTCCCTGTTCTAATGCCATATCTGCAAATCTTCCATTCGACTGTTGTTTCTTTACTGCGTTCAATGATAAGATTTTAGCATACGATGGAAGCCCCATATACAGGTAAGCCAATGTCATTTCGGGTGTAGAATAAAGAAAAAAACTCTGGTACGGCAAACCATCGGTCTGCACTATTTTGCCATCAACTGTTCTAGTTGCCAAAAGCAGGTGAACGGCAGATGCTTTTTGTGCATTCTGAACACATAATTCGGGAACTTCATAAGTTACTTTTTCTTCCAATGTTTGTTCCCAATATTTTATGGTCTTTTCTCTGTAATAATTATAATCTGCTTGATTGATCTTTTCTATAAACTTGAAATCACTTTTAGCTACCGGTGTTTTTGGCATTTTAAAAACTAACTCGGTACTTTGATTGGGTTTTAGTTTCAGTTGATAACGGGACAGGGCCACCGCTGTTTCCTTTTTTACATTATAATCCTTCCCGAGGAATGGTTTTATATATTCCACTCCGCATACCGCCTCATTTTTGTTTGGTTTTGGAAAGGTATAAATCAGCTTATCCTCACGGAGTACCGATGAATTGGTTATTTCATATTGGTTATCGGGAGAAAATCCAACCAAATCTCCTTCCCGGCAATCGGGATATTTGCCTCTCGCTACTGTTGTAAAATAAGCATCTTGTACAGACTTTGCTGTATTTGTCATTTTCACTTTCACCAAATTCAGCGTATTTTCTTCAGTATAGCCATCCACTATGGTTGCAAGCATTTCTATATCGTAGCGTATTCCTTCGTGGTTCCATGAATATTCCACTATCGGGATCCATCCCTTATAAAATGTCTTTTGCCGCGCCATTAATGGAATATCATTTTTACCATAAAAGAATCCAAGCTCAGCGTTATTGGTAAATAAGGAACCGTCATAAGTTACCTGAGTAACTGCCCCATAAGTATAGATGGCTGTTTCCGGAGTTCCGGAAGTATATCCCGATTGGTGCGGCACTCCAATTACGGTGGTGGATTTGGCCAGATAACACCAGGGTTTGGCTGGGTCGTCGATGCCTGGATCAATCATTTTTTTATAAGAGCCAAAGGCTTGGGAAAATACATTCAGATTGATTAATAACAACGCAATAAGAAATAATACTGTTTTCATGGAATTCCAGGTATTTAGCATGATAATTATTTAGCGGAATTTATTCAATTCCCAGGCTTTTAATGATGTAGGGTGTTACCAAAGTTTTCCAGGCCAATCCCTCGGGATGTATGCCATCGGGAACGTATTTCAGGTAATTGGATTCACCTTATTCTAAAATTGGTTTCCAGTAAGTACAGTGATCTATCAGAAAGAGATTTCTCTTTTTTGCGACTTTTCGGTAGATATCATAATAAGATTCAATATCCGGACGAGCTTCTAAGTGCACTCCGATAGGCAAATTCATTATTTGCAGTACGACATCGCACATTGGATTATGCTCTAAAACCCTGTCAATCAGATACTCAAGATTGATCTGGCATACCTTGAGTGATGTTTTATAGGGCAGATAGGCATCGTTTATAGCAAACTCAATCAGAAATAAATCAGGATTTTTGGATAATACCCTTTCATCCAGATTTTGCACTCCCCAGGTAGACCACATCGCACCCTGTGCCATATTCTCAACCTTTACCAGTGATGGATAGCGCTTATCTATCTCATTTTCAAGCATAGCGGGCCAACCTTTTGGGTTTGCCGATAAACTGGTACCGTATACCACAATTGTTTGGTGTTTGCCTGACTTCAGATTTTGCAGAAAATTGCTTTGAGCAGGTGTTTTTTTTACTATTGCCGTTAGGCTTGTTGCCAATAACAGGAAGATCAAATTTTTTTTCATAATGTGTTTATCCTATCAATTAATCAGTAATCATGATTTTCTATTGTGGCATTTGCCAACCAGTCGGAAGAATTACATCTTTTAGGCTGGTTGTGGTCTGTTACCTGCCATACCAGAAGCAGGCCAAAGCATAATTCACAGGGCCTCCGTACATTTGCCATGATTCCATATCGAGTTTAAGAGAAGTTTTAAATGGTATGGCATCGAGGCTGCGAACCCGGGAGTTTACCGAATTGCCTCCAATCGTACCCATATTTGCATTTCCGATCGGTTGACCAACAAAAATATTGCTAAAGGTTTCCGGATGACCCCAGGCGTACCCATAATAATCTTCGGAACCCGTGCCGAAATGATCAGGGAATTTGCTCCCATCAATGTAAACCTTTTCATCGCCTTCGCCCCACCAGCCCCGAAAGGTTTTAAAAGCCTGCAGAATATCCCCGGCATAAACTCCGGCCTGGTCTTTCAGATCAATATAGTTGAAGTCTTTAGTAATCTTTGCCGGCATCTCATCCAGCCTTTTGAAATTGGTATGGAAATACATCGACCGGTTGTTCCATTGCCAGTCACCAATAGCCACTTCAATGGACCCCGAAATGGGTTTATTTCCCTTGTTTTGCAAGCGAATGATCGCATTTTTCTGGTAAGGCATCACCCAAAAGCCCGCCATATTACCATCCATATCAATCTTCCGATACCAATCTTTTGCTGTAACTAACTGATCACCACATCCAAAGAAGAACCCAACTGGAACATCGATGGTTATTATACCATCAAATTCGATCTGTAGCCATGTATTCTTCACCGCTTCATCCATATCTTCCGCCTTCAGCGAGATACGTAATCGTTTTATAGCCCCCTGTTCTTTAATGTCCAAGGTTTTCGAATCATTGGAGTTTAAAGAAAAGGTTGATTCTTTTGCCTTTCTCTCTCCTGGTACACGGGCGGATAACGGGGGTAAACCCATAAATTCACTCAATTGTTTATTGGTATTCTTCAGGATTTCAGCGTATCGGGCCGGAGTCTCTTTTGAAAAGCTTTCCACTTCTGCCTTTCCATCATAAAGGCGGTAGTTGATATTGTACCAGAAACCGGTCCCGGCATCTCCCTTGGGTACATCACTCGTGATTTTTATTCGTTTGGCAAAAGGTATGGGGGCGTACAAATTATGGCCGGGCTGCGCTCCTTTGTTGATATTCAGCGAATCCTGGTCGACCGATCGCTGTGAAAGAGGAATGCCTATGGATTTATTCTGACCGATCAGAGCTCCCGTGTGGTCAGCCTCCCAGAAAGGCGTATCCTGCCCATCGATATAAAAACGGAGGTTATTTTTCTGATTCGGATGGCCGCCGGTCCAGAACCGGGTAATCGCTCCGGGACCTTCAACATCCATCAGCACATATTCCTCCCTTCCCTGGTTGATCTCTTTTCGCACATAATTGCTCCAGTCTTCATTGGCAAACCAGCCTTCTTTGTCCTTTTCGGTTGATCTGCGGTCATAACTGCTGGCCTGTAAAAGGCGGAACTCCGGAGCAGGCCATTGGGCAATACCTGACCGGTCGGTCAATTCCTGCAAAAGGGATTCAAACGTTATACCGCCTGTCGTCATTGCCATCGCAACAAGCACAATGAGAAATCTGTTCATTGTTTTTTTATCTCCCGTAGCAAGAAAGGTCTCTGATTAATGGCGTCCCTTCAGATTTCGTAACTTCAAGCCTGACCGCCGAGAAAACTCCTTCTTTGATGATTTCAATTCTTTTGTGGCCGATACAGGTCCCGCTGCTCAACTGCTGCCATTTTCCATCTGCCATTCCGGAGAGTTTGTATTCAAGAACCCGTTCCCCTCCCTTAATATCTTCCATGATAACAACATAGGCAACAGGGTTCGGAGCTTTAAATTTTACGGTAAATTCATTGCCCGGGCCGGCAGTTTTCCCCAGCAGATCCGAAAAGTTCTTTTTGATCAGTTGTCCGAAATCTTTTAATCGCTGAACATCCGCATCGGGCACCAATCCCCTGTTATCCACAACAAGCCCCAGCAGCATATTGGTGTTTCTGCCAACACTTTTGCAGTACTTATTCATCAGTTCGTCGAGACTGCGGAGTTTATTATCCTGATCTTTATGCCAGAACCAGCCTCCCTGAAAAGAAGAATTCAGGCGGAGGGGAAAATCGGACTCACCCGGGCACCAGAATAATCCGTTTGGATTCCCATTCAGGCCTTTAATTTCGATCACTCCGGAAGCCGAAGTTGTGGAATCAGCCCTCGACCAGCAGGGGTAGGGAGCTACACCTTCTTCATTGCCAACCCATCGAATGTTGTTTTCATACCCGTAAGGACCCTGAAAAGCAATCGCTTCCGGTTGGTATTTCCTCAACATCCCCAGTACATCGAACCCGCCTTTTTCAGGGGGCAATACTCCTCCGTCGAACCACACTTCAAACAGATCGCCATATTCCGACCACAGCTCGGTCAGCTGCATTTCAACGATTTCGTTGTATTTTTTCTGTTCCGCAGGATCCCCCGAAACTACCTTTCCCGGATTGTCCACTTTCAGATATCCATTAGCTGTTGTACTGGCATAAATACCGGGTTTTAACCCGTATTTTTTACAGGAAGCAACGAAATCCTTAACAATATCGCCTTGTCCGTTCCGCCACGGTGTGTTTTTTACACTGTAAGGATGTGCTTTCGTTGGCCATAAACTGAAACCGCTGCAATGCTTTGCCACCAGAACTGCATAAGTCGCCCCTGCAGTTCTGGCAGCCTCTATCCACTGATCGGTATTCAGTTCCTTTGGATTAAAAATGGAAAGATCGGGGTGATAATTCCAGTCTTTTCTAAAGTTGTACCCGGGTTCAAAAACCGGCATATCGAAATGAATCAGCACACCAATCTCCGAATCAGCCCATTTTAACTGGGCTTTTGATGGCAGGTCCGGTTGGGCATACTGTGCAACAGAAATCACAGATAGAGCATAGACCAATAAAAAAGTACCGATAGTTCTTTTCATAATAGTAGCATCCATTTCTTAAGATAATTTATTCAATTACTAACCAGGTATAGCCACCGGCTTTCACCGTTACGGGCACAACCGCTTCATAATCATGATTTAAAGTATACTCACCCGACATTCCTTCCTGTTCCCTGATCCTGACTGAGTTGCGGATGCCGGTATAGTAAAGAGGAATTTTGAAATCCCTTTGAATATCTTGTTCTGTAGGATTAAAGATGATGAGCATACCCTTGTTTTTCAGCTGCGGATTAACGTGAAATATCGCATCCAGATCCCTGCCGGTGGGACGGGAAATGTGTATAATATCAGAAGTCAAAATATCCCGGTATTTCTTGAACCAATCGATCCACTTTTTCACCACTGCTTTTGTTGCCGGCGTATCGTACAACCGGTTGCCCCTGACTGAAAATTGGCAGCCGCTGGCCAGATACTGAAACAACCCGATCTCATACCGGTCGATGTTTTCCGATAAAGGCTCCAGACCTATTCGTGGGTCATTACTGTAAAAACCGACCAGCTGTAAACCTATCCAACCCATGGAAGGCGCTTTGTGCCAGGTGCCATCATAAATGTATTGACGGCTCAGCAATAATTGTTGCTGCGGGGTCAGGTTGGCACTGGCCTCCCGGTACCCCATGCCGGTTGATGCCTGCCCGTTCAGGAAGTACCAGTCTGGCATCGGAGCGTACATGTTTCGTTGCTGCACCTCATGGATCACGCTAACCTGAAACTTCCATTGCTCCCATTGCGAATCGTAATAACCATTATGGTGCGGATGAATGGTTGAAGCGCAGGCATCACCGTGGTAAGGGCCATCAACGTTCAGCGACATCAATCCGGTTTTATCAAAGAATTGCCACATTTTCGGGTAATAAACATCCTGCCATTTACTGGCAATACAAACGCTTTGTCCAAAGAAGCTGCCGGGCTTTCCGGTTTTAACTTCTATGCAATCATACTCGGCGCCTCTCCCTCTTGAGGCAACCTGAAGTTCGTAACCTCCTGTAATAATGTTCTTTGCTTTAGCATAACCTGCGATATCTTTCCACAGGGTAATATTTTTATCACTTAAATCATCATGACTGATACCGGGCCAGGCCTGAATGTCTAATCTTTCAAAGCCCAATTCATACATCTGATCAATAAATGATTTAAGTTTTTCAGGATCATGCGAAGTGATGCCACCTGTAATCAGTGATTCCGTTACCTGCGGTGCCAGTTTGCGGTAAAATTTGCGATGTCCCAATGTCTGACGTTCCCGGTCATCGTTATCAAACAACAACTCGAAGGTGCTGAATGATTCGAATAAAGAATCGGAAGAAACATGAGCCGACGGCCCGAAAAGCAATGTGCTTTTCAGCAAGCATAAATGCGGGAATTTCAAATAATAATCCTCTGCCATATTGTGAGTAGCCCAGGTGGAATATTCAGGATCTGTTTCCCACTGGGTGGTTGTTTGACCAAAACGGGCCGGAGTTGGCGCCTCTCCTGCAGGATAGAGTGTATTACTGCTCGACTCAATAGCATTATTCACCATTGCGAAAGAATAATCGCTTTCGATTTGCATTCGGCTTTTTTGATCCTGGGCCACAGCCAACACTTCACACTCCATTTTATTGACCACAATCTCTCTCCCGCTGCTATTCCTTAGAGTGATCCACTTGCGGATAGCGGGCAAACCTTCATACATTTCATAATGCACATCGACCAAAATTCCGGGGGCACTTACCGGGGGCTGATAGTGCATGATCAAATGCAAACCCTTGGGCGGCCAATCTGTGTTTACGGCGTTGAATTTTACCTGCCAGGGGTATCGGGCCTTCGGCTGTTCCATATCCATCCCCGAAAAAAGAAATGATCCGGGGTTTGCAGTCAAATCTTTACACCAGCTTTCTAAAAAATAGGCTTTCTCGGGTTGCCCGGATAATCCACCGACATCATACCAAACGCTGTCCAACATTAATTTTGCTTCGGGTTTAACTGCACGGATATATTCTGAATCATTAGACAGATTTTTAAAACTGATACACGTGAGATTATCAGCAAGATAAAAAGTGCGGCTCGCTAAACCATTTGTCAGCAATAATTTACAAGTTTCACCATTGTTTCCGGTTTGTAAAAACAATTGAACTTTTTGTCTCACCGGTGTAATCAGCCAATCTTCTTTTACGGCATCGGCCTTCAATTCGTTGACCGCAGTTATTCCGGATAATTTTGACAGAGTAGCAATTAATTGTATCTGTTTATCTGTAACCGCTTTACGTGCCTTAGTCAACTCCTCAACATTAAGCAATAAATTTTTACCGGGATTAAACTTTGCCGAACCGTAGTTGCTTAACCTGACTTCGTAAACCATCCCTTTGAAATAACCGTTTTTCCCGTTGAAGCCAACGGAAAAGTTGGGTGCAATCTCTTTTGCTAATTCAAATGGGTCTCTTTTCTCGCCGTTAATGTAAACGGTTCCCTGCCTGCCATCACTGATCAAAGCGATATGAATCCAATCGTTGGCAGAAACCTTGGCAATTGGTTTGGTCACCACCTTGCCATCAATGACCAGGATCCAATCTTCCGCCCGCTGCGCAATGAGGTAACCCTTATTATTATCTCCAAAAGCTAAAGCGGTACTGTACCGGTTCGGGCGATCAGGATCAGGATTAATGGAACTGGCATTGAGCCAGGTCTCCAAAATGAATTTTTCAGATGGGTGGCCTAATGTTTTGTTTAGGCTGTAACCTCCGGCATCTTTAAACAGTATGGAACCTTCACCTTCTAATTTTTTATCAGCGGGAGCATCTGCAAAAAATTGGGGGCTCCCGCTTCTTGTCAGGTCATTCCCCTGTCCGCTCAGGTCTTTTAATACATCCGGAGCAGCCGCAAAAGTGACGGAACCTGCTTTCCCGGTATTAAAATATGCTTTGATGACTTGCTGCGATTGCGCGCCGGTATAAATCAAGATAGCTGACAGGAAGGTAAAAACTGTTTTTAAAGTTGATGTATTTGCCTTCATAATTTCTGCTTTTTTGGATAAGTAAGTCTAGAAAAATTCACTGAAGGGACGATTTTCAACAATAGCAGTAAGTCCCATCATGGGAACTGCAATTGCTGCCAGAAAACCTACAGCACCTCCTCCGGTGCCATCTGCAGAAATGTATTCCCGGAATTCATATTTTACCAGATTGTCGACCAAATCTTGAGCAATTTCCAACGCGAACCCTGGATTCTGGCCGGCAATGGCAGGCAAAACCCAGCCGGTACCAACCGACCAGAAACCACCGTTCGTATAGCTGCCAACTGTTGAAGGGAAAAAGTGTCGTTGCCATCCGTCCGGTTCTGCAATCTGACGGGTAAATCCATTCAGAAAAATCGCTTTTCGATTCCGGTAATAATATTCTGCAATGGTCTTTTGAACATCTGGTTTAACCAGCCAGTAGGCGAGTCCATTGGCCCAAACATTTATTTGACGGCAATCTTTGGAGCCGGCGAAAAAGGCTCCCTGTTCCTTATCGAATAGCCGGTAGAGATTATTTAATATCCCTTCCGACAAACGGGTCCACCTATTTATCTCTGATTCCTCAATATGGCCCTTAAATAAACGCGCAGCCCGCTTTAGCCCAAAATGAAGAACCAGAGAGCTCATCAATTCAAATCCCGTAATTGCTTCCGGGTCATGAAACCCAAAGCCAACCCTGGGGCTTTGAGGATCGACATAGGCCAATCCGCAGGAGAATGGCACAATATCAATGCTGCGTTTAAAAACCCTGGCCCAGTCATCCTTTCTGGGAATCGTTGCACCCATTTTTTCGAGATTATCCAGGAGCCGAACCCAGGCAGCAGGCAGGTGAAGCGGCATAACCCGTGCATGTGGCCGTGATAGGCCGCCCGGTTGCATAACAGGCATTCCATCAGCTTCTACCCGATCCGGGAAACATTCCAGGTCAACGATGCTGTTTGTCAGGAACCCGGCAATCTGAGTGAGCTTTTCACTATCGTAAAAACCCGGTTGCACAAGCAAGGGGTATAGAAAATCATCCGGCCATATCCCGCGATAGGTTTCACTGATACAGGGGGAATGCAATAAAAGATCAGTATCAAATACCACCTTCGACCGTTCAAATGATTCAACCAATTGCTTCCTCAGGATCTCCAGTAAAGCAACAAATTGCTTTTTTTCATCTGCGTAGCCGGCAAGCAAGTCAATTGGTGACAGGGTATATAGGGCTCCTGCCGCACCTGAAACGGTTAAAAAGGTTCGTCTATCCATTCCCCTTTTCGATAATTCGTCAGCATTTTTCATTGTTATAAATTTAAATACTTAGGCAAATCTCCTTGTCGATTATTTCAGGATATAATACTGATAGCCTTTTGCCGGGATAGTTACCGTTAAGATAATTTCATAATCCCGATTGATGGAATATGTTTTTGCCTGTCCCTCCTGTTGGGCAACCTGTACTTTATCGCTTAGTCCGGTATAATAAACCGGGATTTTTAATTCACGGGTAATCGGTTCTTCGAGTGGATTGTAGAGCATCAACAATCCATTTTCAGTTCCCGATGGGTTTACGTGGAGAAGCCCGTCCCAATCCCTTCCGTCCGCTCTGCGCAGGTGAATAATATCAGAATCAAGTATTTGCCGGTGTTTTTTGTAGAAACTGACCCATTTTTTTACAACTGCTTTTGTTGAATCCGTGTCGTAAAGTCTGGGTCCGCGGTAACATGCCTGCACTCCGGCGCCGAATAAATTTGCCAAACGCTGGCCATAATGCTCCAGATGCTCATTCAGCGGCTCGATCGTAGCAGCTGCGCCACCTCCCTGATATTCCGTCAGCGGAACAAACATCCATCCCATGCTGGGCGTTTTGGTCCAGGTGCCGTCATAAATGTTTTGCCTTTCGATGATCTCCTGCTGAGCCCGTGGCAGCGACCAGTTCACTTCACGGTAGCCCATTGCACACTTGGATGAACCATTCAGGTAATACCAGTCCGGAACATTCAGGTAAATCCTCTCCGAACGGCACCACTGATAAAATTCGGCTATCGTACGGAACTGGCTCCATTGTGAATCTTCCAGTCCTTTATGGCCGGGATGTACGGTTGAACCGCAAATATCGCCGGGATAGGAGCCATCATGTTCAATGATATCGAGACCGGTGGCTTCATACATCTCTTTGATCTTCCGGAAATAATTGATACCCCATTCGCTTCCCAGGCATGGAGAGTTTCCATAGTAGGCTATACCTCCGGGCTTTCCGGTTGCAGGATTTATAATATCGTCTTTAGTACCAACCGAGCGGCTGGCCAACAAAGAATATCCTCCTAAGGCAATCCCTTTACTATGCGCATAATCAGCCAGTTCCTTTATTTTCCGGTAATATGCTGTATCTCCGCTTTCCATCGTAAATCCGCTGCCAAAAGTCATGATCACCATCTCGAAACCTACTTCGGCACATTGATCGACTGCAAGTTTAACTGCATCCGGGTTGGCACTGCGAACATGCATGAGCACCGGGTTTTCGGTTACCCAGGGAGCTATCGTCCGGTACATCTTCCGGGCAGTCAGCCCTTTTCGTTCCTTGTCAGATGAATCGAAATACAATTCCCATGCGCGAAAGGTTTCAAAATCCTGTCCGGGCTTAATCTCCCATTCCGGTCCGATAGGCGGACGGACCTCCAATAAACAAGGGGTTTTCAGTGCGTAGTTTACCTGCGAGGTGTAAGTCGAATCGGTCATCCAGTGAACGGCAGCATTGTTTGCTTTCCGGTTACTCATCGACGAGAAGGCATAATCGGTCTCCACATGCATATTCGGCAATTGCCAGTCTGTTTCGCCTTCCACACTCGATTCACCCTCAACGGCAGCCAGAATTTCACTGACGAAACGGTTAAGTACAAAGCTCTTTCCGGAATGATTATGAACCGTGATCCATTTGCTGATCAAGGGTAACCCGTCATATATTTCATAATGAACCTTCACCACAAGTCCTTTCACCATGGAAGGCTCAGCCTGGTTAAGTTTAGGCTTGCCCAAGAAGGAAAAATATTTAATATGGCAGCGTTCGATATTTCCGGGATTTCGGGAATCAGAATTATTCCCGCCACGATCCATTTTACCGATTCTCACTGATAAAGGTACTTCAGCGCAATAGATTTTTGTCAGCTCGCTCCAGGTTTTCCCATCTTCGGATACTTCACAAAGAATATTATTGCTGAAAAATTTCATTCTCAAATGATAGGATTGACCATCTGTCAGCTTGCCAAATTCCTGTTCACGGTTGCCATCCCATATTCCAAAACAGCCTTTTCCGGGTTTCAGGTTGAATTTTATTATTTTATCACTGAAAACCAATGCCACGCCCGGTCCCCAGGTGGAACTTTTATCGGTTCCGGGGCTAACAAAGCACTCCACTCCGGTTGCATCTTCCGGAAAAACACGTTCAGCATAAACTGAAGCATTTTCATTGGCCATGATTTCTCCGGGTTTGCCTTCATTGATAAATGAGTTTCGCTCATTTGCCGGACTGGCATAAATTTTCCAGACAGGGTCCATCTTTACGAAATTATCGGAATAGAGAATTTCCCGCGGTGCCTCCTTTACTTTAAATTCAGGTGCTTTAAACTCAACAATCAGTTCTTTACCGGAGGCCGGCCATTTGGGATCGCCGGAAATCCAATCCTTACGGATTTTCCAGTCGAAACGCGGTTTAAGATTTTCAACGGTGTACCTGACAAACTGAAACGATTCATCGTCATTCGTAAGCTTGTCGATCCATTGCTTGAGCAAATAGTTCTGGACAGGTTGCCCCGAAAGCCCTCCAATATTGAACTTCTGACCGTTAACGGTTATTTCTGCCTCCGGACGTACTGATCTTAGATAATTCTGTCCCGAAACGAGATTTTCAATGCCTGTGGTAGCAAAATTTGGGGTAATCCGAAAGCTTCGTACAATTAGACCGTTCGTTATCACCAAATCTTTCCCGTCTGATGACGGAACTATTTTAGAGATGTATTTCTCCCCGTTGATGAGCCAGTCATTTTGCTGACTGGTACTTTCTTTCTGACTAATGCATTCACTGGTAAATGCATTGATAATCAGAAGGAGAAACAAAACTGATAATTTATGATTCATTTTCAAAACGATTATGATTAATGGAATAAATGTGTACCCTTAACACTCTTTTTCAGCCACATCTCCCGGCCTTCGACCATATACTGCCAGACACCATCATCCCAGGTCGCCAGCCGCTGGCGTTCCAGGTCATTCGAAGCCATATCACGGGCTTTCTCCATCAGTGATCGAAGTTCCGTCATAACATCCTCCGTTCCAAGGTATTTCCAGGCCATCTCTTCAGTCTGATGAAACTGGTCATCCTGGGTTGCCACGGATTCCGGATACCGGGAGGTGTCCCAGAAAATGGTTTCGGTCCGATCGAAGAAGGCCTTCATCGGTAAAGCCGATGCGCCAAAGTATAGCTCGAAAAACTCGTCAATCAATGCATCTGAATTCAATGTTGGATCATCGTACATTTTCAAGGTGAGATAGTAATCGAGTTGTTCGCCGATACCGCAAAGAAAAACGCCCCGGACACTGTCGGCATAATACATCCGTATTATTTCAGAAAGATGGCGTGCACTGGATCCGGGGAAGCAGTGCCAACCCTGCATGTTGGCAGCTTCCGTAGGGAAGCAGTAATAATTCCACAGGTAAATGGGGCGATCGTGTGGCTCGACCCACTGCTTATACCATACCATCTCCGCCTGACGGATGCGCGGTGCCCAGTAGTTCCGGGGCTGAAGACAGGGAGCCACTGAAACGTTAGGTTCAAGTTTAAAACCTTCAGGCGGCCATGCATAAACATGGTAGGCCAGTGTAGCAATGCGTTTTGTGGGATGGGTTTTTGCTACCTCCTTAGCAACTGCATTCACAAAACCGAAAAGGTAACGCGAGGCCGTTCCGGAGTTGAAGTGCCCGCCCACATGGTTGTCCTTATCTAAAGCAAGGGTTGCCTGACATTGGTCACACAAACACCAGGCGCTGTTGTCGTTTGGAACAATAGCAAAGTAATCGCCCATTGCGATTTGATAACCCTTGATTCCCTTGCCGTCGAAATAGTCGCATGCATCTCTGGCCATCTGTTTAATCAGACCCTCATTGGAATAACAAAACTGCAGGTTTCCCGAGGTGCCACTTCGTCCTTTTGCGAAAAACTCAGGATGCTCGCCTTCCCATAGTTCAGGGGCCTCGGGGTTCTTTTTTAGAAATCGGTCGTAATAGGTGCGAATCGAATGATTGCCCCCCCATTTTTCCCCTCCTAACCGCAAGCGGCGCTGATAGAGATTGATTTGATCGGGGGTAGGGTCGTTCCATTGTTTTCCGAGAATCGGACCACCATTCCCGCCTGTTGCATCGCGATATTTGAACGCTGGAGAGCGTCGGATATCCTTCCCATCGACAACTACCTCAGTCATTTTTCGGGTAATGGTGGTCAAGGGTGTTGGGCCGAAAAACCGTACGCCCAGGAAACGTTCAAGGAAGTCGTAAGCTGCGTATAAAGTTGACTGGTCGTCAAATGGACCGGGAAGCTCGAGGGCGGTTGATGCATCAGGTGAATCGCTGGCTGCCGCCAGGGCATAGTTGATTACCAGCCGGGTTTCGGCGAGGGAGGATTCCCAATTTGTACCGCGACCTGCCTCAGCGCGATTCTCAGGTGTATCGGACCAATCGCGGCCAATCAAAATAATCGTGTTGGGACGAAATGCGATAGCGTATTCCTGAGGTTGAAAATCATCAGCCCGGAAACCAAGCTTGCGGGTTGCGGAGCTTTCCCCGACAAGTATTCGTGACTGGCCTTTCGGGACCTTGATGGCATCATTCGAAATGGTGAGCCTTACACCGGTGATGCGCTCAACAAGGGTTTGTATTTCCAAAGCTGCCAGTTGGACCGAAGGGGTCGGCTTCTCCGCCGTCACAATAACGCCAGGTGCTTCATTTGAACGAACCAGCACGACAGGGATGGATGATTCTGTCGTCGAATGGGTCTGACTTCTGTTGCAAGAGACAACAAAAGTGATTATGATCAGCAGAATCAAACGCAACAGGTAATTTTTAAATATGTTCAGCATAACAGTTTCCTTTTTACGCCCGCAAAGGAATGCGAGGTATTTAATTTAGTATTCATTTAATTGGTCAACAGCTCATTCAGCCGTTGACCAGCTTCGGCTTCGGAAAGTACACCTTTTTCGGATAAAAGTCTGACCGCCAGTTTCGATACTTCAGCAGGGTTCCTGATGTTACATGAGCACCAGTCGCGCAATTGAGTAACCTGTGAACTGTGGACATAACTCCAGCCGAATGGTTCCTCACCACTGCCATTGTTCACGTAACGATGAACCTTCCACCAATTTACCAGAGAGGTAATCCCGGCGGTCACACCCTCAGCAGCCTGTTTGTCGGAGACCGCGGGTTTTGAAATAGCATGGAGTAACCCGATACGGCTTTCGGTTTGTTGTGCCAGGATTTCAAGGTACCGCTCCGGCCCGCCAGGGATAAAAGTCGCCGGCTCAGCGGTCAGCTTGGCAATACGCAGGCGCCGGGGGAGGTCAGAGGGCAGCGCATCAAGACCGCGTTGAAAGCAATCCCATGCAGGTACCAGCAATTCCGAAGGTCCTCCGAGAAAGACGGCAAAGTCCTTCAGGATTTGTTCGTCTGTTTTATTCAGATAAGAAAGATCGATTGATCCGCGGGAGAAAAAATAGATATTCGGCAAAACCATAATGGGTTGTTGGGCATTGCCGAAAACACCCTTGGCCGACCCGGCGTATTTTGATTCTTCCTTAAGTATGCGACGTATGTGGTCGAACTGCAGGAAGGCAGCCGGTGGAGTTGGTTCGAACTCGATAGCCTCGTAACAAAAAATCGTCGAACGATTCATCAGACCCAGCGAGTCGGCCAGTTCGATGTTGACACGACCGTTGGCCCAGTTGTCGCGATTCGATCTCCCGGGAAGCATTTCCCATGGTTCCGGCATTGCGGTTTTTAACAGCTCCATGGAAGCTTTCGTGTATGTCTCTATCAGGGATGGCGGATTGTTGGGGTTGCCGCCCCACACGCTTTTTATACCCCAGCTGCACCATATCCACGGAATGAGGCGCTGCCCCGATGGATTGGTTCCGTGGCGATCGAGCGCAGCGCGGTCGGACAAGAAAACTTTTAACCAGTCTTCGGGCTTGGCTCCCTCGTATCCCCCCGGATCACCATCGATGGTTACGTAGGCATCTGCATTATTCAAAATGGCCATCATAGCGGTGCGATGTGCCAGGTAAGGCCCGGCTTGTGCAGGATCATCCAGACGCACATTCCTCCATACCGGGTAAGGATTTCGCTGCTGCCAGGGCTTCGCTGTAATCGACGGATCCGGTGTGAGGTTGGGGCACTGCATGATCCAACACTCCAGCGGAGTGGAATGCGCATCTTCGATCGTGAGGCGGAACTCTTTCAGCGCCAGTGAATCAACCTTGCTCAGCGGCATGGGAATAGCCTCCAGCATGGGCCAGATACCTACCTGATCGTATCCCATCCTGCGAAGCAAGTGGAACATGTTGGAGAAATCCTCCCGCTGCCAGGTGCGAACCGAAAACGGGTAATTGAAGAACCAGCCTTCGTGCAGATAAAACCCGCGGTGCCTGAATGCGGGCTCTTCAGCACCAACAGATACGGATAGCAACACGAATAAGACAAAAAAAATCGTATGTTTCAAAAACTTCATGTTTTGCCAATTCCTTACTATTTACTTAGCTGCGGGGGCTTTCACCGGTTCACCGTTACCAATGGATTTCATCTCGATTTTAATATTTGATGGACCTTCACCGTTGAATACCGCATCGAAAATGATTTTGTTGCTGCCTTTCACCAAATTGGGTAATTTTTCCTTCAGGTCAATGACTTTCAATACTTTCCAGTTTCTGTCATATACCTGTAGCTTTCCTGTTTCATCTAATTTCAGATTTTGGAACGATTCCAGATTAACCGGTATTTCTATCTTGTTGTGGTTATTCACTTCAAGAGAAATTGTTTCCACTGTTGATACACTGGCTTTATCAACCGGAAGCAGGGTCAGTATGAACCTCATCGGCTGATCATTATAGGGATTTTCGAATTCGAAGGAACTGAAAACAGGTTCTCCGGGTTGCCTGACTTTTTGCTCATGAACAAAGCGTTTAACCTGATAAGGATAAAGGGTCCATTCTCCCGTTCCTGCTGATTCGAGGTGATATTCGTTGCTGATATCTTCCATCCTCAGTTTTTGTTCAGGGGTAAAGGCTCCTGCCATTCTTGCTGTTTCCCAGGTATTCATGGCTTTAAAAATGGCTTCGCTTTGTCCGTTTCTTTCTACATTTCTGTAGCTCAGATTGAAAGCAAAGCCCGCATCAAAGCCGGCAGCCCGTGCAAGCAGCCATTCGGTATCTTCAACGCTGGTTTCGCCCGACATGCTAAACCACCCTAACATGGATGGTAAAAAATTGCGACGGTAAAAATCCTGGTTCATCAGCCGGTAGTTGGTCTGGCTTTCGCGAAATCCGGCATACCAGGGTTCACCCCAGTTATAGCGGGTATTGATGTGCCAGTTGAAATGCGATGGATTACTGGCATCGTTGATTACCTTTCCCTGCAGTTCGGGTTTCAGATTATCGTACCACGTTTTGGTAAACAAACTCCTGGCATACTGTCCCATACCGGTCGACCATACTCCCTCTAATCCGTCGAATGAGACTTGCATGAGTCCTGTTTCATTGAAAAGCCTGGCGATATTTTTAGCAATTTCCTCGGACAAGCTGGCATCGCTTAAAAAAACCTTATAACCATGATCCATTAACTTCCCGATGACATCGCCCTTTTGATGAGCCGAGGTTTTCGTGTTAAATGCACCGCGAATGCACCCCGTTAGTTTCCAGGGCTCGCTCGCTGATACTTCTTTGTAGCGAATAATCTCATCACCGATTACTACGGAACTGAGCGTATTGTTTTTCATTTGATTGAAAAATTGGGGGGAGCTTATGGAAACCTCATCCGATTTTTCATCAATGTCGGCGGTAATAGTACCTTCTCCCACTTTTGCCAACCGTTTATCCGGCACGGGCGTTACATAAGCATCGTTGGTGGTGATAAAGTTCGTCAGGGTGTGAGCACCCAGTTTTATGCCCTGTTCATTGGCCCTGTCGACATATTTTTTCATACTGGTCCAATTCTCCGGATACGACCTTTCATTTAAAACAAAGTGTCCCCAGGTTGTAAACGGACCACCATCGTACAGATATTTCAATCCGGCTTTTTTAGTCAGTTCCAGTGCCTGGTCGAGGTTATCTTCATTGAACCCGATGATAAGATAGGAGGCTGTTGCCGAACGGGCTGTTTTTGCCCATTCACCATCAATTGTAGGATGGGGAAGTCCTTCCTCAAGTTCAATCTGTCCGATAATTTCCAGGACCTTTTCGGCAGGGCAACCAAAAAGTGCAATTTTTGAGCCGATAACCCCCCCGTCATTAAAAGCAGGAGCAACGTAGAATTCATGAGCCCAATTGGCAATAATACGCTCCTTGTTCCTGTTTCTGCAATAGGCCTGGAGAACGCTGCCAAAATCCTGAACCCTGGCGGTTTGCCCCCGGTATGCTTTCTTATTTTTCCACTCGGCACCTACATCGACAATACTACCCGATGAAAAAATATCATAAGAGGGCTCAATATCGTTCTCTTCGCTGGGATAACCTCCCATGGTTTTTACAGTAAGCGACTGAATACCGATGGCAAACTCTTTGTTTCGAACCACTCCGACACATTCACCGATTGTTTCGTGTATGGTTGTAGGGTAGGGGCCCCAAATCACCAGTTCAATGATTTCCGGCTTGGATATTCCGGTGAGTTCAAAGGAGATGTATCCGGATTTAGTGATGGCTTTTACCTGTACCTCCACTTTATTGGCGGTAAAAGAAAGTGTCAGAATGTTATTCTTCTGTTTGAGCAGGGAGGGGTGTTCAATGACGTTGTTCACACGAATACTTATTAGCGGAGCAATCTGAGCTCCGGAAAGATATTCCGTATTCTTCAGCTTGTCGAAAATGCTGACGATGTTACCGTTTTCATCAATATCCAATTTGAAATCAGCCGTTTCATACGTAATATTTCTGGCATAAAGATTCAGTATCATAATAAAGCCAGTAATAAAAAGCAGTGTAAATTTTTTCATTTCTTTATTTTTTTCAGGTCAATCAGTACAATCTTCCGTGAGTAATCAATCCTCTTTTCTCAAGTTCCTGGTGAATGATTAATCCGTTGCGGATATCATAATCTGCTTCAAGGTGATATGCGATTTGCAGCGGACCACCCTGGTTTTCCGACAAGGTCTTGTCGAGCCAGCTGATTGCCTCTGATTGCGGGACTCCATCAAGTAATACATCAATCGGAGGAAACACATTAATCTCAAAATCTTTGCCCATAGATTCACGAATCTTCAGAATGGATGTTCCTGAACCGGTATCAATGATTTTCAGATTGTGAATGACAGAAGCGGGTTCGATCAGATGGTTCGAGATACCGCAGGAATGGAGGCGAACAGCACCTAATCTGTCCCCCAGCTGACTGATATAGGGAACCACAAACTCTTCATACAATTCTGAGGAGATCATAGTCCCGGCACACTCTCCAACGTGCACCGACGTAACAGGCAGGTTCCCTAAAGCTGCAAAATGCTGTATCAGTATCACATAGGCATCAACGATCCATTGATGGATGGCGTGGGCAAGATCCGGATCTGACATCATGATCATCATGATGTTGTCGCCGGTTAATTTCAGCGAAGTCGTAATCACTCCATGAATCGTGGCACGACCTGATTCATCCCAGAAAAATGGCGGGATAATCCGCAATTCGGGATGGCTTTCCCGGATCTCCTGCATCTGCTTTTCCATCTCTTTGATCAGAGAATGTTCCAGTATTGCATCCAACGAAGGCAACTCCTGAATATTGGATATGTGCTCCAATGGCTTACCCAATACATCCGAGTCTGTATCTTCGAAAAAGGAAAACCGGGCTCCCAACAGGGCAGCCAGGATCATATTCGGTTGAATAGCACCGACAAGAACTTGATTTTCTTTTACATAATCCGCCTGAACAAGATTGGCTTCCATGTTGTAAATGGCAAATTCGGGGAACTGTTCCCTGACAAAGCGGTTTATTTTTTTATCCTGTTCCCACCGGAATGTCGGATCAAGGTAATATTGGTCGGGAAAAACAAAACCCCCATGCTTGTTTAGCCATCCTTTGGAAACGCTGGCCTGAATTTTTATCATAACTATAATTTTGTTTGGATTAAATGGTTTTATCCAAGGCAAAATAGGGTTTATTGGTTTGCCATTTACCCTTTGTAAAATCAGGGAAGGGGATTGGTGCATTTTTTGCAATTGAAATACCGGAAAGTTCGACAATCGCCGTCATCACTGCTGAATCATATACGTCAATTGGTGTCGGCCCCTTCGCTTTTACTGCATTTAATAATTGGCACAACATAACATAGTCGGTTCCACCGTGTCCTTCGGCTGAAAAATCGCTATGCCACCATTTATGATTAAACTTCTCCTCGTAAGGTTTCCAAGGCTCCCATATGTGGTATTCAGGACTTCTCCCCTCTAAATAAATTGAACTCTTTTCTTCATCATATACTCCCAATGTTCCTTCAAGCATCCAGCGGTTGGAATAAGGCCGGGGCAATTGCATATCATAATTGATGACCAGTGTTTTCCCCATTTTTGTCTTAAGAAGGGAAGTCACAATGTCTCCCTGGCGATAATTCAAATTTACATTTGGGTGATCGTTGCCAAACTTTCTCTTAAAGTAGGCATTAATGCCTTTCGACGCTGAGGCTGTAGAATAGATCTCCGTAAAGATATCTCCGCGGTTTATATCCATCCAACTGATAATTGGCCCCACGCTATGGGTAGGATATTGATCCCTATTGTATTTAAGCAGGTACTCGGCAGGCCATTTTTGTGCACCTGTTTTATTGTCGAAGAACCAGTGATCAATGCAATCGTGCGAATGAGCGCAATGGCAATGAACAATTTCACCAAACATCCCAAGACGTTTCATATTTAGTGCGGCCAGATTGTCCTGGCGAAAGCTCCAGTTCTCAAGCATCATACAAGGGATCCCGGTTTTCTCTGACATTTCTACTAATTGCCATGTGTCATCAACCGTTAAGGCAGCAGGCACCTCAATACCCGGATACACGCCATTTTTCATAGCATAAAGTGCAATGGCAGTATGTGAATCCCAATAAGTTGCAATAATGACGCAATCCAATTTTTCTTTGTCCAACAATTCCTTCCAGGTGTTTTCATCCTTGCAATATATCCTGGGGCGGTTTTTCCCGGCCTTCTGGCAAAGATCAGCAGCATTCTCTGCCTTGGATTGTATCAGGTCGCATACTGCAACAATCTCAGTACCCTCAATACCTAACAAGGTATTTATATGGCCTGTTCCACGCCCTCCTGTACCAATTATTCCAATTTTCACCGTTTTTTGAATCTCGTTCTTTGCTCTAAGAGAAATTGGTAAAACACTCATCCCCAGAGTGGCAATGGTTCCTTTCTCAAGGAAACCTCTTCTTGATATGTTTTTCATATTAGATAATTTTGAATTATTTGCTTTAAAATAGCTTCAAGCTTTTATGTAATTGGAAAAATCAAGTTAATATATCGCTTTCAAAGTTACAAACCCATTGGCAGGGACAGTTACTTCGTTGTTGACTTTCCTGCCTGACACCTCTTCAACATCACAGATATTCAATGACCTGGGATTCTCGGCCGGCCATAACAATTTGATCTTTTCGTCCTTATCCGATACCGAGCGTAAGCGCATGATTACCGTTTTGCCTTCCTCTGTGGATTTTAAAACCGACACGGTTATTGCCGGTGAACCTTCCAAACCGACCATCGGTTTAGAAATTGCATTGGAGTTGGCCGCGACATGCACCAAAGGTTGTGCCTGTTCCAGACCAAAACGATTGGCAGTGGCAGCATTATACGGACCGTGCGGCAGGATACGGTAACGGAAGGTGACGGGTCCGTCCTGCGTCAGCGGAAAGTTGGTGAACCAGTGATTGTTCATCACCCACGAGTATATGGCGGAGCTGGGTTCGAGCTTTTTGAGCCAGGGTTTCCGTTCCCCGCTCCAGCTGCCGGTCTGGTTTGCCGTCATGCCTCCGTATTCAAACAGCGCGGCATCGAGCGAGCACCAGGTGATGCCAACCTTGTCGTTGGAGATGTCGAGCCAGCGCTGCATAGTGAGCCAGTTGCGGTTTCCGGCGGCCCATTGATCGTCCTCCACGCGCATCACGCCCCACGGGATGTCCACGCGGGTCGTGGCTTGCGGAATGTCGAACCCGAATCCGAAGTGGATTCCGTCTTTGGCTGGTAGCGGCAGTTTGTCCACGACGTTGGCAATGTCAACCCAGAGCTGGCCATAAACCAGGCGCACTGAGCGGGTGACGGTTCGACAGCCGGTCGCTTTGGAGGCGACGCGCAATTCCACGACCAGCGGCCCGGATTCGACGGTAGATATGGAGATAACGGTATCAGGCCGGGCGTTATCGCTGTCGCCGGGCATCCAGCGGAATGCGTTTAGTCCGCCGTTGACCTTTGCATCCACGAAATTGCGTCCGGTAGTAAGATTGACGAGGTGAGTGATGTTGCCTGTAGCCGGGTCAATCGTCACACGCACCTGTTGGTTGCCCAGCGTCGTGCCATCCAGTCTGCAACCATTGGTCAGCGGGCATTTGCCAGCGACAACGCGGTAATGGCGTGAGCCGAATGCCGGTACATCGGAAGCCAGAAACGCCAGTTCTCCCGTCGAGAGCCTCTGCGCCGGTACATCATCGCCCCGGTCGTCGGTAACACGATCGCCGCGCAAGCTTTCAGCTTTCGATAGCGTTACCAGTCCGCCGTGGGACCAGGATTGGGTGTTGAAAACTGACACGCCACCATTGGCGGGACCGTCTGCCGGCCCGAGCGCTCCGGAGGATTTGTCGGTCGCGGGCGCCAAGGCGTTATCGAACAGGGTCTGCGTGCGGTCGTCGGCTTCGCGGAAGTAGCTCTGCTTGACCTTCCAAATCGCATCCTGGAAGAACGGTTCGGTGGGATTCTCAGCGCACCAGGTGTGTTCTGTGCCGAGAGCGATGTATCGCCAGGCTTCGTTAAACTCCGCTTGCGGCGCAGGTTGTCCCGGATGCAGCATGGTCCACAATGTTTCGGCCTGCACAAGCCGCTCTTTGGCATTGCGGTTGATGGCGGTCAGGCGAGCCGCAGTGCCCAAACCGTCAGTCCAGTATTCGGTGAAATCGCCTTTGACGGTTGGGAGCTTGTCGCCATATTTCGTCTCGATCATCTGCATGATCTCTTGAGCACCGGCGATTACCAGATGCGGATAAGCATATTCATCATTCCAGGCTTTGACCGCGCCAGGCAAATCCGCATCCAGCGGCGTGTTATCCCACAGCGACCAAGAAACGACATAGAAATCGTATGGATTTTGCGGGTGCTCACGCGCCGACAAAGCACCCAGGAAATTCACATCCGCGCTACCAGTTTTGATGACGGATGGAACCTTGTCGGGGTCGCGCTGGCCGAACCATGGGCGGCCGATGGCCCCCCCCTTACTCATGCTGCCGCTGTTGGCATAACCGCCGGGTTGGAAGAAAAGGATTTTGGATTTGCCGTCCGGACCCACCCACCAAAAAGGTTTTTCATCAAGACTGCGGCCATTGCCGGCACGGCAGGAGTTTGGCCACGACATGATATAACGCACGCCCTGCTGCGCCATAACCGGCACCAGACCCCATGACATGCCGGGAATATCCATCTGCTGAAAGGTGTTCATCGGCACTCCGGTCAGTTTCTGCATCTCGCGGCTGAAACGAAACACCTGAAACAGTTCTTCGTCGGAGCAACTGCTGGTGTTGAGATTCAAATAACCGGCATCAATGCATAGATAGCCACTCTGAATGGCCTTAACAACACACTCTTTTTGCTCTGGTGTCGCCGTATGCCAGTAGCGTTCCAGCGGCCAGGTGACTTCGGGATTCCATCGGTAACGAGCGCCAGCCGGGTAATCCTTCGTCGCTTCGGCGAGTTTGATGCCCTCGTCAATATTGCGTTTGTGGAGGATTTCGACATTCGCCTGAGTGTTGGTGTAGCCGATATCCACATGAGAATGTGGATAGACGTAGACCGTCCAATGGCGCAGAGCCGTTACCGTGATGGTCTGCTTCAATTCCTTGGTGCCTTGACGCAGCGTCAGGCTGACTTTCGATTCCTGTTTCACCCCGACATTGGCCGGCAACAGTATGCGGCAGACAGAACGACCGTTCACCATAGGCGACACCTCGGTGATTTCCGTCAGTCCATCCACCGTTACGTACACCTGCGCCTTGCTGAGAAGCTTTTCGCCTTTGAGATTGAGAGTGATTTCGCGACCCGGCTTGCCGTCAGCACGGCGGCGATATACCGGTTGCGGCACACACTCGATATCGCTGGGGAACGGCAAATACGCTTCCGCCACTTCGCGGCGGACAACATTTTGATTTACAGATTTAGGATTGGATTGCTTATTTTGCCCAAATGCTGCTACCATAAACAGCAGTAAGAAAATTAGGTTGATTTCTTTCATAATTTTTGATTTGAGATTAAGGAATGCCGCTTACATTGACCACCCTCCGCCGATTGAAGTTGACCACCTCTCGCCGAAGTAGTTGACCACCTCGTTTTGTTATCCTTTAAAAAGCTCATTTACGCAACTGTTTAGCAAATCTTAAAGCTAACCATTTAGTTAGTCTGGTTCAATAAGTTCACGTCGTTTGCCAAAAAACATTTTCTGCAATGATTCTCCTTGTAATTCAATACCGCGATTTACAACCGAAATCCTCTGTAGCAAGCTTGTACACCTGACCCGTAATATTGAACCATTAACTGCTCATAATCTTTCAAATGTTTAGAAAGTGGCTCTAATGTAGCATCTTCAAGACCTCCTCCATAAGCGGTTAGTGGAATAAATTCCCAGTTCATTGAAGGAGTTTTCTCCCATAACGCATCGAAGATATTTTGTCGATTAAGTATCTTTTGTTGTTCTCTTGACAACATGAAATTTTAAATGGCTCTCTTCTAACAGCATGTCATTGGGCTAAGCGGAACGAGTCGGCCGTCCACTCAATGGGCGAGAACTTGAGCCTAAACTGCCCGTCGCGGCCCACCATGCCTGTCAGGTACCACTGGCCGGAAAACTCCATAACCTCGTGGGCAAAGCCAGCGCCATCATAATCGGCCTGACAGTTGGTTCCGTCGCCCCAGGTGCCGCTGGCAGGTACGCCAGCGGCGGGTCCGTGTCAGCCCGACTTGAACGAATACGGTTGGATAGGTGGAAACTGGAGTGGACTGTCCGACACTGAATGCCCGCCGTTGAGGAAGATCATCCACTTCCCGGATTGCGGATGCTTCATCACAAACGGGCTTTCCGCTGGGTTGCCCGAACTTGTGGCGCCGTTCATGTCAGCCGCCCTGAGCGCGATGCCACCCATCGTCTTGTCAAAGTAGCCCTCGCGTCCGCTGGCCGCAACGGCCGTGCCCAGTGGTGCGAAGAGGTGAAACTTCTGATTCTTCAGCACAAAACAATGGTCTTTCATGTACCGTCCCCGTGGTGCATATCGGACCGCGGCAATGTCTCTTTTCCTATCACGTGTATTTCCGGCGTTCTTTGCAATGTTCTGATTTTTAAAGCTTGCCAGGTAACCGGCAAATATTATAACCAGAATAAGGTATTTAGCTGCTCTCATGATTTTGATTACTTATTATGTTGATCTTGTAAAACAGTGTCATTCAATAACTACGATGGAATATATGTCCAATTTCGGAACGGTAATGGAAATTGCACCGTTATCCAATGTATTCCAGGTTAAAACCTGATTTTCAGGCATCAATTTAACCGAAGAAGGCGGCGTATTCACTTTAACCTTCACCCCAATATTGAAAATGGGAATGATATTTTCCGTATATGCAATGGTGTTATTAAAAGACCTTTCCCCATTATGATTTATCAAATGGACAAGAGTTCTATTTTCCTGCTTTTTTAATACAACTTCAACATTATCGGGAGCATCAATACTGATCAGTGTCTCCGGCAGTGCCATATCAACCAGATTCCTGAACATATTTTTGAGATTCCAATTATTTCGCTCCGTATAGGCGCCAAAAATATCCCCGGATATGTAGACAGCTTTTCCTTTCCCATACCGGTTAACTGTTATGGAGGGATATCCGGTATTTTTTCCTACAGGGGATGAACCGCTCTGATAATATTCTCCATCCCTTCGGATATAGACATCCCATAAATCAGCCAGTTTCCCGGCAGTTGTGGGCTGAACATACGTGAATTCCCCCCATACCTGATGGGGCATATCCAGAACCTTGTCTTTCAGCCGTTTATCATTTAGAACAATATACCCATTCGTATAAGGATAGTTACCGGTTAATTTCACTCCTAAAACATCTTCCAAAATAAATTTCCCAGTCGGTTTATAAGCTTCATCCTGGGATCCTGTGAGAACGCTTGCGATTACTCCCCCGCCATTGCGAACAAATTTTTCCAGCGCATCGGCAAGTTCCTCACTGATATACCTTTGATCGGGAAGAATAACTACTTTGTAATCGCTAAGATTTTCAAGCAACGTTTTCTCATTAAGGATATTATAGTGAAATCCACCCTGCATAAGCATTTTATGAACGCTGTAAAGTGTTTTTTCGTCAAGACGCTGTGTGGGCTCTTTTGTATAGAGTTGATGAGTGGAATGCAGCACCGCTATATAAGGTACCGGTTCTGAATTACGGCAGAATTCTTCCCGTTCTTTCACAAACTTCATCGTTTTACCCAGTTCCTCCATAACAGCAGGTTCTACCCCAAATTGTGCAGGCATCATATAACCAAGCCATGTCTTTCCGCCATTAGCAATGATTGTCGCACATTCCTGTTGCATTGCCGCTGCCGGTTTGCACCCCCAATCTCCCCACCAGCGAAGAAACGCCGAGTTCATTATGTCAAAAGATCTTCCGAGTGTTGCCCAGTATTTGCCCAGATAGCTCCCTGAAAACAACTGGTCATCAGGAAAGATATCGCAGGTTAAAAATCCAACATCATCAGGCACTATTTCAGGCTGGCGGGGTGTGTACGACCAGTTGAAGGAAACCAGTACTTCCGGCTTTTCATCATGAACCGCATCCATTATCTTTTGGCGGAGTTCGCTCGATTCTTTATTCAGCCATTTTACATGATCAAGCCATTGCGGGCTATCTTTGGATAAAGGAATATCAAACCCTGTATCGTTCTGAAATCCTTTGCGACAGTCATTACAATAGCACATTCCGATATTCGTACCATCAAAAAAGATTCCGTCAATATCATAATTACGCACAATTTCCCTGATTTGGGGCAGTATGTGTTCTTCCAAAAGAGGGGTTTTCATACAAAGTCCTCTGGGTTCATTTTTTGAGTTCTTCCCCATCCATTCAGGATGAAGCTCCTCGAGTTTTTTGCTACCGAATGTATGATAATAGGCAATAGCCTTTATCCCTCTTTTATGGCAGGCATTAACCACATTACCAAGCATATCCAGACCGGGCGGCATTTCAGGATGAACCCAACCCACGTCTCCTTTCAGATAATACCGCCATCCCTGAGCACACTTTGCAAATACCGATACGCCTTCAACATCCGCTGCCTGCAGTTGTTCTGCCCATTTCTCAGCGTCGAAATTTTCTGCAAGGCCCCAATTATCCATGTGATTATGATAATCGAAAAACAGTTTTCTGAAAATCTGGTTGTGCCAGTTATCATACTTTTCCTTAACAGTCTGAGCTTTCACAGACGATTGACTTCCCAGTGATGAAGTGAATAAAATGATTAGTATAAGGAATGGGATCTTATTGAGATTTATCGTTTTTTTCATTATATGTATTGATAAGAAAAACATGAATAACCATTACGGATATTAATATTCTTTTACCCGTTTCCCGACTTTGTGGCCCAGAGCGGCATAGTATAAAATAAAAAGGTAACAAGGGATAACAATGATATAGGCCTGTTGCGGATTAACAATGTCGGCCAGGCGACCGTAGAGAAGCGGCAACAGTGCCCCGCCCAAATTACCCATAATAAGCAGAGAGGATCCGATGCGTGTAAACCGGCCTAGTCCCTCTAAAGCTAAAGGCCATACGGATGGCCATATCAATGCATTGGCCATTCCAAGTAACGCAATGAACACCACCGATGCTAATTTTGGCAGTCCAATTGCTGCAATAGTCAGGACAATTCCAAGGATCGCACATATTTTAAGTGCTTTCCCCTGAGAAATGTATTTAGGGATGGCAACGATCCCGATCGAATAACCCAAAATCGAAGCCAGCATAGTCAGAGAGGTAAAATGTTTTGCAATGGAAATTGGAATTCCCTGACTAAGTCCATAGCTTATGATCGTGTCGCCTGCGATAATCTCCAGTCCCACATCACAAAAGATAGCCACCACCCCCAGCAGCAGGAATGGATATTGAAAAATACTGGTTCTGGATGTGTGTCCTGTTTTATCGTCTCCGGCATTTTGCACATTGGGATCGATCTCCGGCAATCCCGAAACTTTCACCAGTACTCCTATTAATGCCAGAATCGCTGCCATTGCAAGATAAGGAACGATTATCCTGGAAGCCAGCTCGTCCAATGCTACGGCTTTTTGCATCACATCCATTGAATTAAGCTTGGCAAGCAGGGCGTCACCATCTTTAAGCGCCATTACTCCAAAAAGATAGGTGGCAATCACGCCGGCCGACTTATTGCATATTCCCATGATGCTTATTCTTTGGGCAGCGCTTTCAATAGGTCCTAAAATGGTAATGTAGGGATTGGCAGCGGTTTGCAATATCGCCAGTCCTGTTCCCATGATGAAGAGCCCTGAAAGGAAAAAGAAATAAGTCCTTGTGATGGCAGCAGGAATAAATAAAAGGGCTCCGGCTGCCATTACGAACAAGCCCATCATCATTCCCTGCTTTAATCCGGTCCTTTTCAGAATCCAGGAGGAGGGAATGGCCATTAACACATAAGCAATATAAAACGAAAATGCAACGAGATAGGATTCGAAATGGTTAAGTTCACAGGAAATTTTCAGATAGGGTATCAGTATTCCGTTTAACCAGGTAATAAATCCGAATATGAAAAAAAATACCCCAATGGTTCCGATCGTTATCCAGGTTGCCTGTGTGCCTCTTTTATCTGTTCTTTTCATAATAATACTTAGTAAATGACATACCAATTATACCCCCTGGAAGGTAAGGTTATGTGGAGCGTTATTTTATAATCCCGGCTGATTGTATACTTCCGGGTTTTTCCATCGGGCTCACGCACATTTGCAGTATTGCTCAGCCCGGTATAATATACCGGAATCTGCAGAGTTCTGGTGATTTCTTGATTCAAAGGATTATAGAGCATTAACAATCCCTTTTCTTTACCTGAAGGATTCACATGCAAAAATCCGTCCCAGTCGCGGCCATCAGGGCGACGCAAATGAATAATGTCGGAATCGAGGATTTGACGATGTTCTTTATAAAAATCAACCCATTTTTTCACAACTGCTTTAGTTGAATCAGTATCGTACAACCGGGGACCGCGATAACAAGCCTGCACGCCGGCACCAAAAAGGTTGGCCAATCGCTGGTTGTAATGTTCCAGGTGTTCGTTCAACGGTTCAATAGTAGCTGCAGCGCCGCCCCCGTGATATTGCGTCAGCGGTACAAACATCCATCCCATACTTGGAGTTTTGTCCCAGGTTCCTTCATAAATATTCTGGCGCTCGATAATCTCCTGCTGTACACGGGGAAGCGACCAGTTCACTTCCCGGTATCCCATGCCACATTTGGAAGATCCATTCAGATAATAGACATCCGGAACGTTTAAATAGATTCCTTTTGAACGGCACCACTTATAAAAATCAGTGATGGTTTTGCGCTGGTTCCATTGCGAATCGCTAAGACCTTTGTGCCCGGGGTGTGTAGTTGAAGCGCACACGTCGCCGGGATAGGAACCGTCGTGCTCGATTATGTCAAGCCCTGAAGATTCGTATAATTCATATATTTTACGGAAGTACTCCTGTCCCCACTCGCTGCCCAGACAGGGTGAATTTTCAAAAACAGCGAATCCCCCTGGTTTGCCTGTCTTCGGGTTAATAACATCATCCTTCTCACTGATTGAACGGCTGGCTAAAAGGCTGTATCCACCCAGGGCGATTCCTTTTGAATGGGCATAATCGGCATATTTTTTCATTTTTTGATAATAGGCCGGGTTACCGCTTTCCATATTAAACCCGCTGCCAAATGTCATAATCACCATTTCAAATCCAACTTCGGCACATTGGTCAATGGCCAGTTTTACCGATGCCGAATCCGCTCTCAATACATGCATAAGTATCGGATTTTCAGTAACCCAGGGTGCTATGGTCCGGTACATCCTTCGCAGTGACAAGGATTTTCTCTCCCTTTCATAACTGTCGTAAAATAACTCCCAGGTATGGAATGATTCAAAACTTTTTCCGGTTTCGATCATCTGTTCCGGCCCCAATGGAGTTTGGACCTCAAGCAAGCAGGGCGTTGCAAGTTCCCAGCTGATCTGTGATGTATAGATCGAATCCGGAACCCAGCTAACCACTTTTTCATAATCCGTTCTTCCACGGATAGCTGAGCCGTAATCCGTTTCTACATGAATATTCGGTTTCTCCCAGCCTGATTGTTCATCTTCCTCCGATTTCCCTTCCACCGCTGCAATGATTTCACTGGTATAACCGTTCAAAGTTACACTTTTACCTATCTGATTATCAATAGTTATCCACTTACTCATTAATGGGATTCCATCATAAATTTCATAATGCACCCTAACTTTAAGGCCTTTTAAATCGGATGGTTCAGCTTTTGAAAGGTCGGGTTCCCCAAATATTATAAAGTTCCGGACATGAGATCGTGTTAAATCTCCCTTCTTATTACCATCCCTCGCGTTCCCCGAACGACCCATTTTACCGATTCTGACAAATTGCGGCTTTTCATTGACCGTAATCCTGCTAATCTCCTCCCATTTTTTTGAATCGGAAGAGATCTCACAAATAATCATGTTTCCGGCAACTGTCATTTTTAAATAGTATGCTTTGCCATCTTCAGCTTTACCATAGCTGAATTCCTGTCCTAATGCCCCATTAAAAATTCCGAATTTTCCTTCTCCGGGACGAATGTTAAACTTGATCGTAAATGTTTGAAATACAAGTGCTATGCCGGGACCAAAGGTCACACCTTTGTCTGTGCCTGGATCAAAAAGGCATTGGACAACCTGGGCATCCGGTGGAAAGTCGCGTTCTGCAAAGCAAAAACTATTGGGAAGGGCCATTATTTCCCCGATCTTACCCTCATTGGTGAAGGATATACGTTCGTTTGCACTGCTTTTCTGAATGCGCCAACCGGTATCCAGCTTCGTAAAATTATCCGAAAGCAATTCTTTCCGGGGAACTTCCAAAACATTATAATCAGGGGCTTTAAAATCGAGGATCAATTCAACTCCCTTCGGAGGCCAGGGCAAATCTTCAGGCATCCATTCCAACCGCTTTTTCCAGGGAAACCGCGGCTGAATATTGTTTACGGAGTACCCGGTATATTCGAATGAGTTGGGCTCACTTTTAAGATCGTCGAGCCATTCGGGCAATAAGTAGCTATGAACAGGTTGCCCGGTTAACCCGCCAATAGTAAACTTGTGTCCGTCAACAATTATTTTTGCCTCAGGCCGCACAGACCTTAGATATTCCTGTGATGTGACAAAGTTTTTAATGCTGATGGTTGCCAGATTTGGTGCAATCCTGAACCGCCTTTCTATTAAACCGTTGGATAGTAGCAGTTCCTTTCCGTCTTTCGATTTTCCAGCTTTGGCAATGTAGTCTTTGCCGTTAATGAGCCAGTCATTTCTTTGTACATTATTTTCCGGCTTACATCTGCATAAACCAAACAGGGTAATACAGATTACCGCAAAAACGAAAGTCAATTTTCTTGAGTTCATAATTTCAGACTTATTAGGAAACGTGTTTATTACCTGACTTTTCCGAGTTTTTTACCGACAGCCTTAATCTGTTCCAGGTGATGCGGAAGGATTTCTCCTGTGGCTTCAGGTACCACTTCGAGACATAATACTCCCTCATTTTTTACAATTTCTTCTGCCATTCCGGTCAGTTTTTCAGTTTCAAATTGTTGTCCTTTTCCACCCCATTTCTCTCCCAGATAGGTGAATAAAAACCACTGTACACCATCTGCAACCCATCTGCCTGATGGAAACTCATCAATTGTACTCTTTTCTCCGGAACTGTAATCGCAATAGGGTGTATTGACCTTAATTTTTCCAAAACCGCTGTTATAGGTTACGATACTATTCTTATTGCCAGCTTTTGCTGCAAGAGTGTGCGTACTGATATTATGTTTAAGCGACATATCCATTCGTGTACTCCTGATGGCATTCCACGAATATAAACCATCAAACCACCACCCTTTGACACCATTACCATACCTCAGGCTCCATTCCCTGATCATATCTTCCAGGATAGGCTGGTTATATTGACTGGTCGCTGAGTCTTTTTTATATGGATATTTGAATTTCTCCGACACCAGTTTGTTTCTCACTGGAGGATTACTGGGCAGATATAATATTAACGGAATATTGTACTTTTTTAGCTCTTTCATTAAATCCATCGGCAAATCGCGTTTTGAGCATAAATCTCCTGGTTTTACCCCGACAGCGCTGTCAAAGGCTGAGTTAGGGGAACAGTAATAACCGGAATTTTGCCCAAGTGTAAACATCACATACCCAACACCTGCTTCATTGGCCTGATTGGTAAATTTTTCAACATTGAAGCTATTCACTGCATCATTCCACTCCTTTGCACCACCATCAGGAGTAAAGACCTCCTTTAAAAAGTGAACCATGATGCCAAAACCAGCATCCCGGAACCAGTCGGTGTTGGGATTTCCTTTGTATTCGATAGGTTTTGAGGATATTACGGAGGTAGTAATTCTTTCATCACCATCGTTTACCTTGCAGGATATTTCGCATTTAAGATATTTGTCGACATAAGAAGTCAGCAATACAATCTCGTTGGTCCAGATACCCTGAAGCTTTTCCCATCCACCATCCGGAGACGGAGCGATATACCAGCAATACTCCGTTTCTTGTACATTATTTGGCAGTTTACATTCTACACCTACCACATTTTTTGCAATCAGCTCGCCTTCAAGCGTCACGTTTTTTATCTCCTTATTCTGACAAGAAATGACAGGTAAAAGGATACACATTAATAATAAACTGTTTATTTTCATGAGAATGAGTGGATTAAAAATTACGAAATTATATAAATGGATAGTTGCAATCAGGGTTAAGAGCAGAAGGATAAAGAACTAAGGCACACGTAGCTAAAACAAAAAGCCTCTCGTTTTTAACGAGAGGCTTTTATGTTTAGAGATTCGTCTCGCTAATAGCTAAACTTATCAATCCCAAAAAATAATTTGGTTATTTCAATGGATCAAAAGCGCCTCCCCAGGTATTGTTCTGCTCAATTTTGCTGTTACGCTCAAGAATAGCTTTTGGAATACCAAAGAATGAATACTTGTCTTCATCCAGCACGACTACTTTTGCATATCCATTGATAACCGATGCAGAGAACTGATCCAAGACGGTATTGATATCCGTTAACCTATCCGGAGCGTTTGCAGTTGGTCCGTTCCATTCCATTCTTAAACCATGAAGGTAGCTATCCTTCAGAGCGTTCATTGTGGAAGTAAAGATACGCCACCTGCGCAGATCCCAGAAACGTTTCCCTTCAAATGCGAACTCAACGAAACGTTCGTCCTGAATGGCTTTTCTGATATCAGCAGCAGATGAGGCAGTGACCCCATAAGTTGGACCATCAATACCCGCCCTCTGGCGGATTTTGTAAAGGACATCGAGAGCTTCAGCGGTTTTGCCGGTTTCATTGGCAGCTTCAGCCATGTTCATCAGCACCTCGGCATAACGGATCTCGATCCAGTCAACCTGTCCGTCTTCAACAGTTGTTCTGGTGATAGTCTGATCCATCATTTTTGCAGGGTAAAAACCGGAATGGGAAAATAAATTCTCAGCACCAGTTCCGAATACCGATTTGTTAGCTGCACTTGCTTCTTTACCGTTGATACCGGTTGCCGCGTTGTTGTCAAGATCATAGAAATAGGTCCACATGTTTTCATTCCCGAACATTGGTGAAATAAAAGGAGCTGACCCGTTATAGGCGATCGAAGCATAAAAACGCCCTTCCCTGTTTTGGAAGAATGTCTTGTAATCCATTGTTGCCGGGTCCCATTTCGAACCGTCTTTCATGGCATAAGCATCTACTAACTCCAGGGTCGGATAATTTGATCCGACACAACCCCTTGCATAAAGCAACGGGCGCATGCAGGCCTGAGAGTAACCATTGGCGAAACTGGGGTATTGGTACCTTCTTACCATGATAACCTCCTTGTTCATTTCGTCGAGCCACAGTTCCCTGTATTTGCTGTATAAGCCTTTACCCTGTGCATCCAGGAATGCCAAAGCTGCTTTGTTGGCCTCATAGGCTGCAGTCCAACGCGCAACATCATTGGTACGGTTAAACTGGGGGCTGGCCCAGTACAACAGAACCCGGCCTTTGAATGACATGCCCACGCACTTGTCAACGCGTCCGATTACGCTTTTGTTCTCCAATAATTCGATGGCAGCATCAAGATCCTTTAAAATTTGCGTCATGCAGGCGGATGTCGAACTCCGGGGGATAAAAGTAGCCTCAATATTTGCAGGGTCTCCCGGTTCCAAAACCAGTTCGACACCGCCATAGGCTTTAACTGCCGCGAAGTAAACCCATGCACGCCAGAAAAGCATCTGACCTTTCAGTGATTGTTTATTGGCATCGGCAAAAGTTGCTGCGTCTATCCCGGCAAGGAATATGTTTATCCTTCTGATAACAGCATAGTTGTCATAACCATTATACGTATCAACGGTCATGCTTCCCTTGAGGTAAGCCGATAATCCGTCGCCTCCGTTGACATCGTTTGACTGGTCGTCCCATCTGGGCGTATTCCAGTCGGCAGGCATTAAACTTCCGTAAATGTCATTCACATAAGCTTCCGCCACAGCAGGATTTCCCCAGACGTCCTCGGTTTGAATGGCCCCCAGATTCTCTTTACTGAGAGGATCGCATCCTATAAAACATAGCAGTATAAACACACTACCAATTAATCTCTTTAATGTTTTCATATTTTTATTATTATAAAATATTAACAAGCAGCTTAGAATGTAATATTTGCACCCATTGTAAAGGATTTCATCGTAGGATATGATCTCATCTCAGAACCGCTGGGGTCAAAATAATCAAATTTCGTCATGGTGAATAAATTAGTTCCTGACAGTATTAAAGTTACATCAGCAATTTTAATTTTTTGACAAAGACTTTTTGGGAGCGAGTAGGTAAAGTTCAAATATTGCAACCGTAGGTAACTGCTATTTTTTAACCAGAAAGTTGATTCCAGGTGGTCCATACTCCGGTCCCAGGTAATTGGTCTTGGGTAAGCCGCATCAGTATTATCCGGTGACCATGAATCCAGCCAGAATGAGGGTGGCCTTGCGCCGTCGAAGAACCTTCTGCCGTATCCGTCGTTATAGAATTTTGATACGCCGGTGATTCCCTGCAGAAATACGTCAATTCCAAATCCTTTCCAGTTAACGCTGAGATTTAACCCAACCATATAGGGAGCCAAAGCGTGTGACCCTTCAATGATTTGCCGGTCATAGCTGTCGATCTTGCCGTCAGCAACCCCGTCGGTAACGCCGCTGACATCCTCAAAATTGATCATACCCAGTTTTGGCTTCAGACCATAAATGGTATAACCTGCGGGAAGTGCATCAAGATCAGCCTGGGTGCGGATGATATCCGTAGCAACGAGGCACCTGATATAATCGGTCGACTTGCCGTTAGGATCATCAAGGGCACGGACGTTCTGAGCCACGTCGCGCAGGATAACCTTATTCACTGAATATCCGAAGTTACCCTTTATCTGATAGGAGAAATCTCCTTTATTGCCAACGTAGCCTAACTCGAGTTCAACTCCTTGACCATCAACTATACCATAGTTTACAGGTGGCATGGCTCCTCCAAAAGAATTCGGTAAAGACAATATCCTGGAATCAAGGATATCATAGTTGTGCCTCTTGTAATACTCTGCACTGAACATGATGCCCTTTAAAAAGCGTGCGTCAATACCCACGTTCAATTCACTGGTTTTTTCCCAGGTCAGGTCTGGATTTATAATACCACTGTATCTGACACGAGGCTGCGCTGCGGTACCCAATAAGTAATCACCGGCTGTTGCAAAGGATTCACTCCATCTCCATCCCCCGACAGCATCATTCCCGGCTAATCCCCAGGAAGCACGCAGTTTTAAGTCATCAATAAAGCTTACTTTAAAGAAATTCTCTCTTGATAACATCCAGCCTGCTGAAACGGAAGGGAATGTTCCCCAACGTTTATCAGGGGCAAACAGCATGGATCCGTCGCGACGGGCTGTGGCATTGATAAAGTATTTATCACCAAAACTATAGGCCAGCCTTCCGATAAAAGATGCACGGCCAAATTCACTTTCAGTTCCGCTAACCTGTCCATCGGTTCTTGCAGCGGATGTTGCCCAGAACTGGTCCTTTTGTAACAGTGGGAATCCTTCTCTCAAGCCATAGAAATAATCGTAGTTGCCTTCACTTTGCTCATAAACCAAAACGGCATTAATATCGTGCTGCCCAAATTTCTTGGCATAATTTGCAGCAAAGTTCAACTGATAACTTTGGGTTGCTTCCTGAACCCTTACTAATCTCTCTTTATTCGGATAGGCTGATTTTATCGTTCCTGTGATCTCGTCGGTATAGATGGCGCTGTTTGTACCGAGTTTTTTTACCTGGTATAAAGTGGTTTTAAGTTCGTACTGTTTCATGGTCATGCCTGCATATTTTGGGGCAAATTTTCCTGAAACAGACAATCCGTCAACAAATGGGATATTATACGTTAACCCGAGCAACATATCTACGTTGCGTTCGATACGGGTATTCATACCACCTTCTTCAACAAATGCCAGCATGTTTCCGATCCAGCCCGGATCGATGAACTTTCCATCTTTTGTTTTCGGTGGCACAGTAGGCAGGTAATATAATAAACGTCCCCAAAGAGCACCAAAATCTGCGTTTGTATCAAAACCGACGTTATCTTCCTGCATAACGAACCTTGTTTTTGTTCCCTGGCTATAGGCCACATTGAAGATACCCTTCAGATTCTTGGTAAAATCAACATCGATATTGGAGCGGAAGGTGTATCTCTGGTAATCTGCATTTTTGATGAAGGCGGTTTGATCGAAGAAAGTACCGGCAAGGAAATATTTAACCTTATCGGTTCCTCCGGATGCGGTAAGGGAATGTTTTTGTAAGGTAGGATCCTTATAAGCTAAAGTATACCAGGCTCTTGCGGGGTCGTTTTCATTAAAGAAAGCAACTTCCTGAGCATCATACGCCGGTGGTAAATTTTCGTTTGCCCGGGCATCATTCATCAGTCTGACCATATCCTTTGCATCGACATAAGAAGGTATCTTTGAAGGCTGGTCAAAACTGTATGAGTAGTTGTAATTCAGCTGGAATTTGCCAACGTTCCCTGTTTTGGTGGTTACCAGGATAACCCCGTTAGCAGCCCGGGCACCATAAATAGCTCCCGAAGCGGCATCTTTCAAAACAGTGATATTGTCCACCGCGGAAACATCCAATGCATCAAACGCCCGTTTATCGGAAACAATACCGTCTATGACATAAAGCGGATCAAGACCGGTACTTTTCCAGGTGTTAATGGCACGTACCCGGATGGATGCGGCAAATCCCGGGGCACCTGATCTCTGGGTCACATATACTCCGCTCAACCGGCCGGCCAGGGTATTGGACAGTGCGGGTACAGGTATGAACTTAACATCTTCAGCCTTCATCGAGGTGAGTGCACCTGTGACTGATGATTTTTTCTGGGTTCCGTATCCGACCACCACAACTTCTTCGAGTGATACAGCCTCCGTCTGAAGTGTGACATTGATTACAGAACTGTTTCCAACTGCCACTTCCTGTGTAGTGTAGCCTACGAAGCTGACCACTAAGGTGGCACCAGTCGTAGGAACAGTAATGGTATACTTACCATTGGCATCGGTTGTTGCCCCAGTCTGCGTCCCTTTCACGACAATATTTGCACCAGGAACCGGCTGCCGGTCTTGGTCAGTGACAGTTCCGGTTACTGTTCTCTGAGCATAAATACCGGCGGTACTTACGATTGAGAACATAAGCAATAGAAATACTTTTAGTAATGTTTTCATAGATTAATTAGTTTTGTTTAATAATTGGAACGAAATAATTAATTTTATGCATGTTAAGGTTTCTGAAATCACGATTCAATTGGGTATGTGTCATAGGCAATTAGTATTAGTTAATTATTCAGACAAATTCTTATATTAACATACATTTCCTTTTTGCGCACTTCTAACCACTACTTTTTTAATGCTGTTTCGGCCACAAGGTAGAGAACGGATTTAAGAAAAGCAAATTTTTTCAATCAATTTTTTATAGAATAAAATTTGAATACAAATATGAATGCGTTACAAATAAGTGTCGTTCACGCTCGGGGCTCCGCCCTCTCTTTTCTTTATCCTTAAAAACAAAATTGCTGCTTTGGAAGCTTAGATTGAAACCTATTGAAACCTATAGTTCCCGGAAACAATACTATACACTGCAGAATTATTTTCCATATGTAAGAACTTCACTCCCTTAACTTTATCGACAGGATTTCCCGACACGGCAATGTTTGCTGCATCGTTTGCTGGAACAAAGACGGTGGCTGTGGTGTTGGATGGGATAGTAACGTCCATAACTAGTTGAGTGCCGCGCTTGTGCCAATTGCTGATGATGCGTCCCTGCACGGAGTCATAGAAACCCTCATCCCAGTGCAGGTCGCCAACGATATTGGGCTTGATAATGATCTTCCCTAATCCCGGTCCGGAGGGATCGGGGCACCAATCCGCCAGACCCCAATCCTGCATTTCCTCCGTGGTGATGCTTCCGGAATACTCGCCAGGGATAGCGGCAGCCATTCCGAGATAGTCAACATAGCGCTTCATTGCCGGAAAACTTTCTTTCAGCAGTGAATTGTCGCCGTAATATTGGTACCACTGCCATGGCAGCCACACAACACACCCGCCCCACCATGGGCTGTTGTAGCCGTCGAAGTAGGCGCCTGGTGTTACGTTCCGGCAGTTGCCATCCTCTCGCTGGGTCTCAACCATGGCCCATTGCCACCGCTCGTACATCGTCTGGGAATCAAAGAGAAAGGCCGAGGACCGGGACATATTCTCAATATCCTCAGTCCACGCCTTCCATTCCCGTACCGGATCGTTGGGCAAAAAGGTAGTGTAAGCCTCCACTGTTCGTCGGGTGGCATCGTTCAGCCAGTTCGCAACATCATCGGAACAGCGAAACGAACCCGAAGACGACCAACCCATCGAAACGAGGCATCCGGTCAGATCCTCCAGTGCCGGCGGGCGGGCCGTGCCCCTGATCACGACTTGCCGCATGCCTGCATAAAAGAAGCGGTGCTCATAGACTTCACTTCCGCCTGTCGATATCTTCATGGACGATTCCGCTTGAGGTAATTTCGCCGTCGGCCCATTTCCAACTCCGGTCGGAAACGACTACTGTCTCCGTCCCGTCGGTGAGTTTCGATACTGACCAGCCGTCCCCTTCCAACGATGACGCGGTGTTGGGGATAGGCTCCCATAGACGATATCGTTTTATTTTGACTCCGGGGATTTGACTGTAAAACTATTTCACTCAACCCAGATCAGACAGCCAATGATTTATATTTTTTCACTACTGTCCGACTAAAAAAATAAAGTAGGGGCTACTCCCAGATGGTTTCGCCCCATGTTGTACTTTTAGGTTTGCGTACATAAAACGATACAACATGGGTAAAGATACCGAAATAAAATTAGTCGGACAGCCGATTTTTAAACAGGTACTTGATTTGATTGACAGGGTTAACATACAAGGATTGATTAAAAAGCACGATGCTGACCGATATTACAAGGCGTTCAAGGCAAAGACACAACTTACAACCATGCTTTTTGGTATTCTTAGCCGGTGCGACTCTATGAATGAGATTTGCGAAGGGTTAAGGGCCATGGGAGGCAAGTTGAATCACCTGGGTTTGACGAAAGCGCCGGCCAAGAGCAAGGCCTGCGATGGTTTAAGAAACAGACCGAGTAAATTCTTTGAGGATGTATACTTCAGTTTGGTAGACAGGTATAAGAGTTTTTTGTCGGACAGCCGAACTTATGGACTGACCTTCAAAGAAGTTCTGCTGATAGATTCTACTACGATCCGGTTGTTCAGCGATATCCTCAAAGGCGTCGGTCGCAACCCGAAGAATGACGGAAAAAAGAAAGGCGGGCTCAAAGTCCATATGCTTATAGATGCTGTTCAGTCTGTTGGGCGGTTTATCAAGATCACTGCTGCCAAAGTTCACGACAAAAATTTTCTGAAAGAACTAGAGCTGATCTCCCATAGTATGGTTGTATTTGACCGTGCGTACAATTACTACATGCAATTTGCACTCTGGACTGAGCAAAAGGTCTATTTTGTAACCCGGATGAAGAAAAGAAGAACCTAATAAGTCAATGGAACCATGGACCTCGGAACACACTAAATGGCTGGTCGACACTGGCGAAAGACTGAAGACCATTGATGGCAAGGAGGTCGAAGTATGGGAATTCCAACATCAAGAGGATGTCAACGTGCTCTCGGCATGGGCCAAGCACTACCAAAATCACTATTGCTTTGATACCGAGATTGATTATTGGCGAAGGGGATATAAATGCTCAAGAGCAGAATACCTCAATAAGATTAAGTTCCCGGACTTAATAGAAGCCCCAGGACCAAGCATTCGTGCAGGTGATTTTGGCGAAGTACTGGTAGCTGATTTTTTGGAATATTTACTTAGTTATTGGGTCCCACGAACGCGCTTTGGCGACAAAACAATTCGAAACGAGTCTACAAAGGGCAGTGATATTATCGGATTCCAGTTTGTTGAAAAGACCAAATATTCACCAAAGGACACGCTGGCCATATTTGAGGCCAAGACACAATTCTCTGGCAAGAAAGCTAAAGCGTGACTTCAGGATGCAGTGGATGGTTCCGCCAAAGATATTGTCAGGAAGGCTGAGTCTCTAAATGCCATTAAGCAAAGATTGCATGGGCGTCACGAACTCGAGAATGCCGAAAAAATTGAGCGGTTTCAAAACGAAGTAGACTACCCGTACAAGGAGGTTTACGGAGCTGTAGCACTTTTTGAAAATGCTCTTTTTGATGACGAACTCACCTTATCTAGATATTCCGGCCAACTTGGGCACCCAAAAACGGGGTCAGTAACAGTTTTGTTAGCATGCAGGAATACAATTGCTTATCATCCGGAACACACTGCTCAATTAAAATCATAATGGACTGCTCAATTAGGCCGTTTTATCTAATGTAGCCCCAAAGCGGGATCTTTGGCTGCTTTTGTCCTCCAAAAAGCGGAATAGCATTTTTCACCAAATCCCATTCCGACCATCCTTTTCCATAACGCAATTCATTCCGGGTATCGTCAGCATGATAATTCGGGAAATAGTAAAGAGTAATATCGTATCCTGGCGAATTAACAATGAACCTATTATCTGTTTTTTGAGCATTTATATTATTAACTGGGAACAAGAAGAACAGGAACAATGGCAGTCCTGATGGCAATAGCCGTTTTAGAATTATCGGGTATCATGCTCAAAGCAAAGTCAATCAGTTCGTCTCTGTCGTTTTCTACAAAAGCAGCGCTTTCGAGCGAGGCAGTAAATATTTCGGCAATGGTACCTTCAGCTACCCCATGATCCACGCAAGCATCTTCCCACGCAAACTTGGCAGCAAGCATTGGGTTTCCCGGCGCGATACAAGCCCATATTTCTGACCGTATCCATGCACCATTGCTGTTTTTCCATTTACTGTTATTGTATTCACCTGATAACGGGGGCATAATACCCATTTTCATATTTGCTTTACCAACCCCGTATTCGTTCCAATCAACCGGGACATACTTAAGCCAGTACTGCCCTAACGTATAAGCATTCACTCTGGCATTGTTTTCTTCCAATGCCTTAAGCCATAGCAGCTGCAAGTCAAGGTCGTCATTTGCAGCCGGTTCGTCGGTTTTAAGATTTGTATAAAAGCTGATATTATTCACGTCAGTTTTGCCCTCGAAAGGCATACCCAGTGTGCCGCCAATATTTTTCCCAAGCCAGCAGGCATATATTTTATCTCTGAACTCGGTTTCGTTTAAATTTTGGCTTTGACAACTGCATTTTATCCCAAACATTACTAGGATGGGCAACAATGACGTATAAATTATACTTTTCATGGGTGCAATTTTATCATTTTAAAACCGACACTAAAGATAAATGAGAAAAACTCATGTTACTGAATTTTACTCATTTATCAAAAAACTAAGGCCACAGCAGCAAAAACATGGAAACCCGATTGAAGAAATGGCGGAGCACCGCCGAAGCGATCATCTCCAATCTGAAGCGTGGCTTTCATTTGGAACGCTATAACTGGAAAGGGTGGACACATTTTCAGGCGAAAGAACTGTGGAGTGCGCTGGCGTATAATTTCCGGGTGTTCATTGCTTTGGTCATGGGCAGCATCCTGGAGGGGCGCCTCAGGCAGGCGGCCTAACAAGAACCCGTGATTTTTGCCATTTCATTAGCCGGTAGTTCAAAACCAGAGAAAAGTATGCAAGAAATCTTGGTAAATCGCTGTAAGTCGCAATAAATGAATCATTTGCACTGAAAGTATTAATAAAAATGATGATCGTAACAAAAACGGAGAGCAGGGAATCTGAAAACAGACTTGGAATACCACGTATCTATGGCTATATCTGAATTTGGTGAGACTTTATGGACAGACACCAGTTAAAGAAATATTTCACGAAAAAATATTTTTGTAAAACATTAAACTGCATATTTTTATATTTGCAACAATTACACCTATAAACTTTTAAAAAAAATCAGCTATGAAAAAACACATCATCATTTTATTGATTTCACTGCTTTTCTTTCCTTTTATGCTTTCTGCATATACAGGAGAGATCATTAAATCTTACGATACACCCGGTTCGTTCACCACAGGATTAACTTATGACGGAAAATACATATGGCTATCCGACAGGAAAGCCGATCTTATCTACTGCATCGATCCTGCAAACGGAAAAGTAGTAAGAAGTATAAAATCACCTGCATACTGGCCTACAGGATTGGCCTGGGATGGCGAATATATATGGAATGCGGATATCAGGGGTGGAATTCCTCTTGCAGAGAATTTTGTCGGTAAAATTTATCGTGTTGATCCGAAAGACGGAACAATTAAAAAGACCATTCCCGCTCCTTCCAATTCGCCTATGGGACTTGCATGGGATGGAAAATATTTATGGTGCGCCGATAATGAATCTGACGAAATTATTCAATTCAGTTCTGAAGACGGCACTACTATCAAATCGTTAAAATCACCTGCTGCTGATGCAAACGGACTTGCTTTTGACGGAAAATATTTATGGATTTCTGACAGAATAAAAAATGAAATTTATATGATGGATACCGTAACAGGTTGCGTTCTTATCATCGCTGATGCTCCAGGCCCGTATACCAACAGTCTTTGCTACGACGGGAAATACTTGTGGGCTGCGGATTATCAGAATGACAAACTTTATCAATTAAAAATTCATGATAACGATGCATACAAAACAAGTAACGAACGTAAATCAAAAGTAACTTATACATACACAATAACGAATTTCGGACCCGGCACAGTCAAAACAATGGACGTGCATCTAGCAGTCCCCACTAACAGGGCAAATCAGATCATCACCGATAAAATATCCTATACGCCAAATTTCACGGATATCATTACTGACCAATGGGGACAGAAGACAACACGTTTTCATTTTGCAGATATAAAATCGGGGGAATCCAAAGAAATAAAAATGGTTTCTACGATCACTACTTATGATGTGCGTTATTTTATTTATCCCGATAAAGTTGATTCTCTTTCGAAAATTCCCGATAGTATAAAGAACAAATACCTTACGAATAACGATAAATTCAACTATGACGATCCCATCATAAAAGATGCGTTGAAAGAAGCGGTAGGCAGTGACAAAAATCCTTATTGGATTGCCCGCAAGATATACAATTATATTATCGATCACATGTTTTACGAAAGGGTTGGCGGATGGAACACAGCACCCACCGTGCTGAAGCGAGGAAATGGTTCCTGTTCTGAATATTCTTTCGTTTATATTTCCATGTGCAGAGCAGCAGGATTGCCGGCACGTTATGTAGGATCGGTAGTCGTGAGGGGTGACGATGCCTCGATGGATGATGTTTTTCACCGCTGGGTGGAAGTATATTTGCCAGGATATGGCTGGATTCCTATTGATCCGAGCGGCGGCGATAAAACTTCACCGAGAGATCAGGCTGATTGCTTTGGTTCGCTATCCAACAGGTTTTACATTACAACTCAAAGCGGTGGTGGTTCTGAAACCATGGGCTGGTCTTATAATTCAAACGAATTCTGGACAACAGATCCTCAGACCAATATCGTTTATGAGAATTTTGCCGAATGGGAACCTTTGAAATAATTTAAATTTTCTTCATGCGACTTTGGTCAATTCATCCGTCATATCTCGATTCTATCGGTTTGGTAACATTATGGCGTGAAAGTCTGTTAGCTAAAAAAGTTCCTGAAGGTAAAACAAAAAGGTATATACATCATCCACAATTGGTAAGATTTCGGATTACAAAATATCCTGTTGCTACAATCAATTATTATCTTTTAAAAATTTATGAAGAAGCAGAAACGAAAGGACTTTCTTTTGATAGAAAGAAAATACAATGAATGAAGAAACTGACATAGACGACAAAGCAAAGGCTATAACAGGGGCTAAAGGAGAGCGGGTTATTGTGCTGAATTTGAAAATATTACAACTTATACTTTTGTAAGAAGTGTAAGTTGCAGGGTTGAGCTCCTCCATGTTTCAGTTAGTTTTGATCGTGCAGATATCGTGATGAAAAATCTATGGGCAAGATAGTTGCCAATAGAGTTGACCGACTTTGCCGGGTCCGGATAATAAGTTGGAAGGCTGGTGGAGGTATAGTCATGAAAAGAACAGTCATCTGGTTCTGAACCTTGACGGCGAGCAGGTCATAGGGTTATCTTGTTTATCCAGTGATTGTTATTTTATCTGTTGACTACAAGAAACCTTGTCCTACGTCCTGATTTTTTTGTAACTTAGTAATCAGCAAATTAAACCTAACATTATGAAAGCAATTGCATTTCCCTTGCTGTGGTTAACTCTCAGTGTAACCGGTATTGCACAAACCATCAGTGTCACCTTTACCGGAACAGGCGCAGTCACCAAGATCGACAGTGTTACTGCTACTAATCTTAGAACAAACCAAAGTGTTACTTTACCCGGCAATGAGACGTTGATACTTACCGTTAATAGTGGAGTCTCAACCATTTCTGAGTTAGTTAATATGGGGATTGTGTATCCGAACCCGTTTTCGGGTAAGGCAACATTCACCACGATTGTGCAGAATCCTCAAACGGTTTATTTGAAGTTGCAGAACCTTGTTGGTCAGGTAGTAGCACAAACAAAAGCCTTTGTCCAAACGGGGGAAAATGAGTTTTCTCTTTCTGTAAACACAGCCGGCATTTATATGGTCAATCTTACAACTGACCAGGGCATAGCCAGTTATAAAGTCATTTGCACCGAAGCAAGTACTCAGGAAAACAGTATTCAATACCTTGGTTCTCGAGCTAACAATCACAACAATCCTTCACCAACAGGACTAAAAAGTTCCGGGACAGGATATACTCTTGGATATACATTAGGCGATGTCATCCATTACAAGTGCAAGAGTGGCATTTATACTACGATACTAACCGATTCACCCACTTCTTCAAAGAATTACGATGTTGAGTTTGTCGCCTGCACTGACCAGGACGGAAAGAACTATTCCATTGTCAAAATTGGTGATCAGACCTGGATGGCCGAAAACCTGGCCTATCTGCCCTCTGTAAGTCCTTCATCAGAAGAGTCAATAACAGTCAAATATTATTATGTCTATGACTATACTGGCACAAGTATTTCTGAAGCAAAGACAACAGATAATTATGATGATTATGGAGTCCTCTATAATTGGGAGGCAGCAAAAGCGGCTTGTCCTACTGGTTGGTATTTACCTTCGGCTATGGAGTGGTTAGATTTGATTAATTATTTAGGCAGCAATGCGGGAAACAAAATGAAATCCACTTCTGGATGGTACAATAATGGTAATGGCAACAACAGCAGTGGTTTTAACGGCCTTCCGGGCGGGATTTGCAGTCGTAGCAGTGGTGGGTTCAGAAGCCTTGGCAGCGGGGCTTACTTTTGGTCGTCATCGCCGGATGGGTCTTATAACGCCACGGGCCGCGGCCTGGACCATGACTACGGTGTGGTGTTTATGGTTTACGCCGGTCGCATGGTTGGGTTATCCGTCCGTTGCCTAAAAGATTAGGGTGTGCACAGAGGC
>JBBAAF010000004.1:0-67520 GCA_041658425.1 Bacteroidales bacterium
TTCCTAAATTATTACAAGAATACGATTCATTAAGCATGACTGCCACGTTAAAAAATAATTGGGTTATAGTTACTTATAAAAAAATAAATTTATGAAAGAATTTGATGACCTTATGATTGCAAATTTTAGACAGAGTAAGCAACGATTTGTTGAAGATGGTTTTGAAGCCTGTTTAGAGAGGAAAGTAGTAAGCTGGGTAATACCACCGAAACAGAACAGTCAATTTGTAGCACAAATGGAACAAGTGTTAGATGTTTACAAACGCCCTTATGATAAAGATTTTCCAATAGTTTGTATGGATGAATCGCCCAAACAAATGATTAAAGAAACGAAAATACCTATCCCCATGAAGCCCGGCAGCGATGCAAAAGCAGATTTTGAATATGAGAGATGCGGAGCCAGAATCTCCCTCATCCTCCCCCTGCAAGCCGAAGGAGAATAAACGGACGATTGTTTAAATGCTAAAAACTAAATAGTGAGAAATATCAGAATGATTCTTAGGGAGGCGTTGACCATCATCGCTTGTGTTTCCCTGGCATGGTCGTGTAAAAATCCCCAAAACCAAGAGCAACCAGAGAATAAGGTGCTGTCTGTTTTTCATGCCGGCAGCCTGTCGGTTCCCATGAAGAACCTGGCCGCTGCGTTTGAGAAGGGAAACCCCGACGTTAAAGTTCAGCTTGAAGCCGGCGGAAGCCTGGCCTGTGTGCGAAAAATCACAGAACTGAACCAGATTTGTGATGTTTTGGCCCTGGCCGATTACAGTTTGATTGATGAGCTGGTTATTCCAAAATATGCCCAATGGAATATTCTGTTCGCTACCAATGAGTTGTGTCTGGTTTATACCGAAAAATCCATGAAGGCTGACCTCATAAATGCAGGCAATTGGTTTGAGATTCTGATGGATCCCGAAATCCGGTATGGCCGGAGTGATCCCGATGCAGATCCTTGCGGTTACCGGACTGTTTTGGCCATGAAGCTGGCCGACCGGTATTATCCAGGTGGCAAAGATTGGCAAAGACTTATGGAAAAGGATACCCGGTTTATCCGGGGTAAGGAGACCGATCTGAACGCCCTGCTGGAGAGTCAGACGATCGACTATATGTTTAATTACCGGTCGGTTGCCATGCAGCATGATTTTAAATATCTCCTGCTGCCCGATTCCATTAACCTGAGTAATCCTGCCCTGGATTCATGGTATTCCACAGCACAGGTTGATGTCAGGGGAACTGGCCCGGGTTCTACCGTAACCCAAAAAGGAGCATCAATAGTTTATGGAATGACCATTCTTTCTAAAGCACCGAATCCTAAGCTCGCCGAAAAATTTATCCGGTTTATGACCGATCCCAAACAGGGTAGAATAATTATCGAACAATCTGGTCAAACCGCCATCGTGCCCAAATATTCCTCAAAAAGTAAATCTGGCAGGAGCCTGTTCTGAAAAACTGACAATTGCTGTTTTTTTTTCTTTTCGATATGTATAGGTTTGCATATCGTGAAACGATCAGGATTATCATTGGTTTTTGCCGTCCTGGGTGGCCTGGTGCTTTTATTTATATTGGCTCCCCTGGCCGGTATATTCCTTAAAACCACCCCTGTACAATTTTTCGAAACGGTGCAGGACACGGCTGTCACCGGCAGTATCCTGCTTACCTTATTAGTTTCGCTGTGCACCACCGTCTTTTTTGCATTCGGAGCTATTCCGCTGGCTTACCTGCTGGCCCGGCGAAGCTTTAAGGGCAAGAGCCTGGTTCAGTCACTCATCGATTTACCGATTGTTATTCCTCATTCTGCTGCCGGAATTGCCTTGCTTGGACTTGTCTCGCGTGATTCATTGCTGGGAAAGGCTGCTTCGTCCATCGGAATTGATTTTGTCGGACACCCATTGGGAATCGGGCTGGCGATGGCCTTCGTAAGTTTACCTTTCCTGATCCAATCGGCCCGTAACGGCTTCGAACAAGTACCAGTCAGGCTTGAAAAAGCCGCGATGAACCTGGGTGCTTCCGGTTGGAGAACTTTTCGGACGATAAGCCTGCCTTTGGGGAGAAGGAGCATTATTTCCGGACTGGTCATGATGTTCTCCCGCGGTTTGAGTGAGTTCGGTGCCGTTGTTATCATTGCCTATTATCCGATGGTTACACCGGTCCTGATCTGGGATCGCTTCAATGCCTTCGGATTGAAATATGCCCGGCCGGTGGCAGCGGTTTTTATTTTGATTTGCCTGATTTTCTTTGTTGTTTTACGAGTTCTGGCTAACAAAACGCCTGATGATCAAAATCGAAAACATATCTAAGCGATTCGATAGCTTCGAACTCAACAAAATCACTCTGGAAATTCCTGAGGGTGAATATGTTGTTTTGCTCGGTGATTCGGGTTCCGGAAAATCAGTGCTGCTGGAGATCATAGCCGGACTGATAAAACCGGATCAGGGAAGCATTTTCCTGAATGATCAGGACCTTACGGATGAGCCAATCAGAAGCCGGCCTTTTGGAATGGTTTTTCAGGATCTTGCACTGTTTCCGCATTTATCTGTATATGAAAACATTGCTTATCCGCTTAAAACCAGACATTTGTCCAAATCGGATATTAGTATAAAGATCAGGGAACTTTCTGAAAAACTTGAAATCACCCATATACTGGACAGATATCCACCCAGTTTGTCGGGTGGCGAAAGGCAAAGGGTGGCACTGGCCAGGACGCTCGCCATCGAGCCTGCCTGCCTGCTGCTGGATGAACCACTGGCTTCTGTTGATGCGCGCATCCGAAAAGAAATTAAATCAGTTCTTAGAAAGCTTCATCACAGTGGTCAGACTATAATCCATGTAACCCACGACTACCAGGAAGCCGTGAGCCTCGCCTCCCGCATCGGAATTTTGGAAAACGGCAAGCTGATCCAATACGGCCCCGCACTTGAGGTACTGAGGAATCCGGTTAGCCCTTTCATGGCCAGTTTTACCGGCATCCGGAATTTCATCCCGGTAACACTCGGGAAGGATCCGGTTGACGGACACCTCAAAGCCTGGACCGAACAAAAAATACCGTTGATTTTTCAAACCGAAAAAGATCACGGAAAGGGATACCTGATCATTCCTGAGGATGCCGTTTTTCTTTCAACTATGCCGGTTTTAACGAGTGCTGCAAATCAGCTGAAAGGTATTATCACTGATATTATCCCTGCCATTCATGGTCTGGAAGTGGTTGTTGATGTGGGATTTCCGCTTCATGCTCTTCTAACTGCCGACAGCATTCACCGCCTAAGTCTTAAACAAGGAGACACTGTCCACGCAAGCTTCAAAGCGACCGCCCTCCGCTTTATCAGAAAATAGCCGTTAACCTCTAACCGCTAACCGCTAACCTCTAACCGTTAACCTCTAACCGCTAACCTCTAACCGCTAACCATCTTATATTATCTTTGTATGAAAATCGAACAGCATGTTTAAAATTAATGAATACTTCAACGGCCAGGTTAAAGTGGCCGAAGAAACATCGTATGGGTGTCTTACCATGACAAATAGAAAATTTCTGACCGGTTTAGCTATTTTATTAACTTCCTTGTTGATAATAAGTTGCAAAAAAGATAACGGAGATCCGACAATAAAATTTGTACCGGGCCCGGGATTTACAGGCAAGGATACCATCATTAAGGTTAATTACACGCTAACCGTAACGCTGGAAGTTAACTGGAATGGCACGGATGTCCTTGACCTGCTGGATGTTAAACAGAATGATGTAACCATCCAGACTTTTGCAATGGGTGGAGAGAATGCCACTTTTAATTTAAACCTACTTAAGGGAACCGATGAAACGGAAAAGTGGACATTCGTGATCATCGATAAAAAGGGAAACCAGTCGGGGATAAGCCTGACGTTGACTAAAGATCCGAACTCCGAATACGGTGCCATACTATACTATTCTCCCGTTGTATTGGGAGCTCAGAATAACACCGGCAAAGGGGGATTTATCAGTTTTCAAACCCAACCGGCCTCTACCTATACTCTTGAAGGGGCATATATTAATCAGGCTAAAATTGACCTCCTATACTATTCCGACCTGTTGACCCAGTCAACACTGGCTTCACCGGGCTCGGATATTCCGGACAACCTGTATCCCGGATCACGGAATATCAGTCTCTGGTCTGTCCATACCATTTCGCGTTTTTTGAAATCAGATATGACGGTCCAGGATTTTAATGCCATATCCATTGATGCAGCCATAGTTAATGCCTGGAGCGATGCCCGGTCGGTTTCGAAAGCCGGTGATCTGAAAACGGATGATATCTGGCTGATAAAACTGCAATCCGGAAAAAAAGGAGCAATCCTGGTAAAACGAGTGGTCGCCGGTGATGATGGCGAGATCGAGTTCGCTATTAAAATTCAGAAGTAGGGATCCCCGAATGATTTTCTGGTATTTTTTCTCCATTGGGTTGGTTTTTTTGCGTCTATTCTTTACATAGATACTAATTGTTCTATTCACATTGTTATTTCATTATCTTTAGACAGCCCTTTGTCCTCCAGGATTTATTGCTTTAAATTAACCCGGCATAACGATATGTCGACCCAACGACCGACTTCTTCTTTTTCAATACTGATCATTTTTATGATCATGATGATTATCGGCGCTGCTCTTATTCCGCGATTACCTGTTCATTTGCAGCCTACCCGAACGATGAAGACATTGTCCGTCCGGTATGCCTGGCCGGGCGCCTCACCCCGGTTAATTGAGCAGGAAGTTACCGCACCCCTCGAGGGGCTCCTGAACACCATCCGCGGGGTTACCAAGATATCGTCTTCGTCCGGAAATGGCAATGGGTATATCCAGCTTTCGTTTGATAAAAATGCTGATATGGATGCCATGCGGTTTGAGGTGGCTTCCAAGGTTCGCGAGGTTTTTCCCAGACTGCCCGACCGGGTCAGCTATCCGGTAATTTCTTCTTATAGTTCGGCCGCCGAAGAAAAAACCCTCCTCACCTATACCCTTAATGCACCTGCAAGTCCTCGCCTGATTCAGGAATATGCCGAGAAAACGATCAAGCCCAAACTTTCCCATATAGATGGTTTGTATGGTATCCGGGTTTTTGGTGCCATGCCGATGGAGTGGGAACTCGAGTACGACGAGGAGAAACTTCACCAGATCGGCCTGTCGCGCAGTGATATCCGGATGGCTCTCGAAAGTTACTTCCATAAAGAGGTAATCGGGATGGGTTTTGATCAGGAGGGCAAACTGGGTGTGGAATCACCTAAAAGTGTTTCGATACAAACAATAGCCTCCAAAGATGGATCCTGGCAGAACATCCCGGTAGCCTCAGTCGAGGGCCGGTTGTTGAGGATCAGTGATCTGTGTAAAATCCGGTATGTGGAGCAGGAACCGGTTGGATACTACCGGATTAACGGAAACAACACCATAAATCTCGTTTTTACAGCAGAAAAAGATGCCAATAGCCTGAAAGTGGCGGATGAGATCAAGCAGGAACTGGTTGCTTTATCCTCCTCGTTTCCACATGGATATTTTATGCTGCTCAGCTCGGATTCAACCGAATTTATCCGTGATGAAATTCAAAAGGTCTTACGAAGAACCCTGTTCTCTTTTGGTATTCTTTTGCTTTTTGTTCTGATTGTCAGCAGACAGCTCCGCTATCTATTAATAATTTTTATCAGCTTGATCTCCAATTTGTTGGTAGCCACAATCCTGTTCTATCTTTTCAAGGTTGAGATCAACCTCTATTCCATGGCGGGGATAACCGTCTCGCTCGGGATTATCATCGATAACACCATCATCATGGTGGACCACCTGAGGACCAAAGGCAACCGAAAGGTTTTCCTGGCTATCCTTGCCGCAACTCTTACCACTGTTGGAGCGTTGTCGGTTATCCGGTTTATGGGAGAGCAGCTGCGTTTACAATTAAAGGATTTCTCGGCAGTTATGATCCTGAGCCTGACCGTTTCAATGGCTGTGGCCCTGTTTTTGGTTCCTTCGCTGATGGAGCTGATCGGATTGAAAAAAGAGCAGGAGCGCCGCCGCACCAGGAGTCTCCGGTTTGCAGCAAAATTCGGCCGTATATATCAATCAATTATCGGTTTTTCGCAACGATTCCGGTGGGCTTTCATTATACTTGCAATCCTGATGTTTGGGCTTCCGGTGGGCAAGCTCCCAACGCGGATGGAAGGGGATAAATGGTATCATAAATTGTATCGGAGTACACTGGCCAGCGAGACCTACGTCCAGAAAATCAAACCAATATCCGATAAGGTCTTGGGCGGAACGTTACGGCTGTTCAATACCAAGGTATACTCCAGGTACAAATACCGCGAACCCGAACGGACCGCCATCCGCATCACCGTTGCCCTCCCGCAGGGTGCCACACTCCGTCAGATGAATGACCTGATGGTAGAAGTGGAGGGTTATCTTATAGGTTATGAGCAGATTGATCAATTTGTAACCAGCATCGACGGAGCCCGGTCGGCCTCAATGAATATCAATTTTAAACCCGAATTTGAAATGGGGGCTTTCCCGTATATTCTTTACAGCCAGTTGAATGATCTGGCAAATAAGCTTACGGCTCCCGACTGGGGAGTATATGGGGTAGGGCAGTATTTTAATAATTCCCTCTCTGAACAGGTGGGCTCGCAGCAGATCGATCTGTTGGGTTACAATTACGAGGAACTGATGCGATTTGCCGAACTGGTGAAGAAGAAAGCAGCAGAACATCCACGTGCTTCCAAGTTTGATATAGTCAGCACATTAAGCGATTCTTACTACTGGGGACAGCGCGACCCGCTTTATGAATATGTTATATCAATGGATCCCCAGAAACTGAAGCTGAAACAGATCTCACCGGCCGAGGTGTATTCTTATCTGAAGGGCTTTGGCATTAACCAGGCTCCGGATGCGCGATTATTTGTAAATGGAGCCTATGAACCGGTGCGGATGAAATCGGTGCAGTCGGATGAATTTGATGTGTGGATGATGGGACATACCCCGATAGCCAGCGGTGAATCGATGATCCGGCTGGGAAACCTGGGCGATCTCCGCAAGGAGGGCATCAACAAAGCCATCTGCAAAGAGAACCAGCAATACCGCTTAACGGTTGCCTATGATTTTATCGGGGCATCAAAACTCGCTGAGTTGCATCGCGAAAAAGTGATCGACAAGGTATCTGCGTCCTTGCCCATCGGTTATTCGGTCAAACAATCCAGTTACCGGTATTGGCAGCACGAGGCCAACAAACAGTTCCTTTTGATCCTGCTGGTTATTGTGATTATCTATCTGATTTGTGCCATTCTGCTGGAATCACTGATTCAACCGCTTGCAGTAGTCGTTATGATCCCGGTTTCTTTTGTCGGGTTATTCCTGACTTTTTATCTGTTTAATCTGAGTTTCGACCAGGGTGGGTTTGCGGCCTTTATCCTGCTGAGCGGTATCGTGGTGAACGCGGCACTCTATATATTAAGTGATTATAACAACTATCAAAGGGATGCTGCACGTCACCTGACTCCCATGCGCCTCTATATCAAAGCTTACCAGGGAAAGATCATTCCAATCGGACTAACAGTATTATCAACCGTTCTGGGTTTGGTACCTTTCATAACGGAGGGTGATGATGAAGTATTCTGGTTTGCACTGGCTGCCGGAACAATGGGAGGACTGATCTTCTCCGTTTTGGCCATCATGATTTTCATGCCGGCGTTTCTGCCGCTAAAACCTAAACATCGAAAACATTTCCATCGAATAAATTGATTTACAATACTCACCATGAAAAACCTGATCAATTACCTTTTAGTGTTCTGCCTGGTTTGCAGTCTGCCGGCCTGCAAAAAGAAGGTGGAGAACAAATTCGGAAACAAGCTTGGAGATATTGGCGCAAAAGCTGATCCAATCAAGGTGGAGGGCCAGCTCATTGAATATGGCGATTTTCCGATCGAACTGGTGAGCAACGGCAAACTGGAAGCCTTCCGGAAAGCATCGTTGAAATTCAGGAACAGCGAAAAAGTGGTAAAGATTAATTATAAGAATGGTGCGTGGGTAGAGGCCGGAAAGCTGATTGCCGAGGTGGATAACCAAATGGAAAAACTCGATCTCGAGCAAGCCAAACTACGGATGGAGAAAGTGAGGCTCGATAGATTGGCCCTCATTGTCGGCCATCAGATTGGAGCCAAAGGCCCGGACGATATCCCTGTCGAAGCCCTGAAACGTTTTAACATGCAAACCGGATATGAAGAGTCTGAACTGGCTTATCAGCAGGCACTTATCCGATATGAATACACCCGTCTGGTCGCTCCGGTTTCCGGGCGCATCGCCAGTCTCGAATGCAAGGAACAAAACTTTCCGGCCGGTGACAAGCCTTTTTGCCTGATAATCAATGATAAGGAGTTTGATGTGGTTTTCCCGGTGATGGAAGATGAAATTGCGCGGCTGCGTGTTGGCCAGGAGGTTACCGTAAAACCCTTTGCCATGGACTCTGTCACCTATATCGGCCGTATTGCCGAGATCAATCCACTCATCGATGAACATGGAAATGTGACGATCAAGGCACGGGTAACCAATACCAACGGCCGCCTGGTGGAAGGCATGAATGTGAAAGCCCTGATAAAGGATAAGGTCCCCGGAGGCCTCATTGTTCCCAAGGAAGCCGTTGTGCTCCGGAATAACCAGCAGGTGGTTTTCTCCCTCCTGAATGGCCGCTCCTACTGGAACTACGTGGAATCCGACCTCGAAAATTCTTCCAGTTACACCATCCGGGTAGTAAAAGCCGGAATCCTGAAAGTCGGTGACACTATTATTACCAAAGGAAACCTTAACCTGGCCAATGATGCAGAGCTTGAATTTAAGTTTAATGCAAAATGACCTCCCCCTGCCCAAGTGGACTTTAAGTACCCACCCCCTGGCCCCCTCCCTGAAAAAGGGAGGGGGAATGAGCCCCTTGCTTCCCTCGGAGCAAAGCCCCTCCCTGTTTCAGGGAGGGGTTGGGGTGGGTACCTCTCCTGACCGACAACTGATAACCGACAACCGATAACCGACAACATCATGGTTAACTTTCTGATTCATCGACCGATCGCCGTAATCATGGCCTTTATGGCAATCCTGTTCCTTGGGGTTGTTACGGTTTTCAAGCTTCCGGTTTCTCTAATGCCGGATATCGATATTCCGGAGATCACGGTACAGGCCACCTATCAGGGTATCCCTGCCAGGGAAATGGAAAATACGGTGATCACACCCATACGCCTGCAGTTGATGCAGGTGGCTCATCTGGAGGGCATTGAGAGCGAAACGCGCGACGGATACGGCATTATTCGGATGAAATTCACTCATGGTACCGATATTAATTATGCCTATATCGAGTGCAATGAAAAGATCGATGATGCCATGAACCAGTTGCCCCGGGGCTTCGACCGGCCGAGGGTTGTGAAGGCATCGGCAACGGATATCCCGGTTTTTAATCTCATGATCACGCAGAAAGCGGAGTGGGCAGATCAGGAAAAACTGGTGGAACTGAGCGAATTTGTACAATCTGTAATTCTCAAGAGGATCGAGCAGCTGCCCGAAGTGGCTATGGTGGATATAACCGGTGCAATGGAACCGGAACTCGTTATTTCTCCCGATCCGGAAAAACTCAAAAGTATCGGAATCACCGATCAGGATATTCTGAACGCACTCGAATCCAATAATACCAATATCGGAAACCTGATGGTGAGGGATGGCTATTACCAGTACCAAATCAAATTTGCCAATTATCTGAAAGATGCGGAAGATATTGGTAATCTGTATATTGGCAAGAACGACCGGCTCATGCAACTGAAAGATCTGGCTAAAGTGGAAGTCAGACCGCAGGAGCGCCGCGGGATTTTTATGAACCGCGAAAGAACCGGGCTCTGTCTCGCCATTATCAAGCAATCAGATGCCCGCATGGAAGATCTAAAAAAAGAGATTGATAAGATGGTGACTACCTATAGAACAGATTACCCTCACCTTGATTTTGAAATTGAAAAGGATCAGACTAAGATCCTTACCTATTCCATGGGGAACCTCAAACAAAGTCTCTGGTTTGGCGGATTGCTGGCCATGTTGGTGATGTTCCTGTTTTTGAAGGATTTCAGATCACCGCTTCTGATCGCGTTCTCGATTCCGGTATCACTGGTGGTTTGTTTGCTGATGTTCTATCTTTTTGGTCTTTCGATGAACATCATCTCTTTATCCGGACTCGTATTGGCGGTAGGGATGATGATCGATAATTCAATTATCGTCATTGATAACATCAATCAGTATATCGACCGCGGTGAAACGGTTCATGAGGCCTGTGTTCATGGAACGAACGAGGTGATCCGGCCGCTGATTTCTTCGGGTTTAACCACTTGTGCGGTTTTTGTTCCGCTCATCTTCCTCAGCGGTATCTCCGGTGCCCTGTTTTATGATCAGGCAATATCGGTGACTATCGGATTAACTGCCTCTTTCCTGGTGTCCATTACCCTGATTCCTACTCTTTTCCGACTGTTTTTCATCCGGAAGCCTAAGACTGCAGCCAACAATTTCCTGGGCAGGATCAATAAAATCGATTACGAACGTGCTTATGAGAGATCTTTCAGCCATGTTTTTAAGTATCGCGGCATTTACCTCGTGGCTTTTGTCCTGATGATTGCAGCTTCTTATCCTTTGTACAAAATGGTTGGAGTGAGTCAATTACCCGAGATTGAACAAACCGAGCTCATTGCCGTGCTCGACTGGAATGAACCCATCCATGTGGAAGAAAACGCCCGCCGGGTTGAACAATTGGTGACCTCTATTCCGGATAGCCTGACCCAGTATTCATCGCTCGTGGGTGAACAGCAATTTATCCTGAACCGGGAAGCTGAGCGCACGGCTTCGGAGTCAGAAATTTATATCAGGATGACCAATACCGATTCGATTAACCGGGTTACCGGGCATATCCGGGAATTCCTTGCGGCCAATTATCCGATCGCGACGGTCAGCTTTCATCCGCCGGAAAATATTTTCGAGGCCATCTTTTCCGAAGATATCCCTGAGTTACTTACGCGGATATCCAGCATGAAAGGTCAGGAGCAGCCTTTGCTTCAGGAAGTCTGGGCATTCACCGATTCCTTAGCCAGGAAGGACAACCTTACCTTTGAACAGGTCCCTGTGCATGATCAGATTGTGATCGAAGTGGATCCTGAGCGGCTGCTTCTGTATAAGGTCAGTTTCACCAGTGTGACTGATCAGCTTGAGAAAGCATTCAATCAGAAACGGATCGGGGTTTTGAAGACCTATCAGCGCTTTATCCCGATTTTATTGGCCGATGAGCGTCGTCCGGTTGCCGGTATTATCCAGAATACATTTGTCCGGAACATTGATGGTGTTGAGTATCCTTTATCCAGTTTGGTCACGATCGGTCGTGAACAGCAATATAAAACGATAAGGGCCTCACGCAATGGTGAGTATGTACCCTTGGTTGCCAAAGCCACTACTTTTTCGGTCCCTGCAATTATTGAAAAGATTAAAAACGGTGTCCGGAATTCCACCGTATTGCAAGCTGATTTTGATGGTACCTGGTTCCACCAGAAAATTCTGATGAAGGAACTGGCGGTAGTACTCCTGATCTCTGTCCTTCTCCTGTTCTTCATTCTGGCCGCCCAGTTTGAATCCTTCCTTCAACCATTGATTGTGCTGGTTGAATTGCCGATCGATATTGCGTCGGCCCTGTTTATGCTGTGGATATTCGGCGAAACCCTCAACCTGATGTCGGCTATCGGGATCATCGTGATGAGCGGGATCATCATCAACGACTCCATCCTCAAGATCGATACCATCAATCGAACCCGGGCAGATGGGCATACCGTGCTGGAAGCCATTCATATAGCAGGCCAGCGGAGACTGAAGCCGATCATCATGACCAGTTTAGCGACTGTTTTGGGTTTATTGCCGTTCCTCTTCTTCAAAGGTTTGGGTTCCGATCTGCAGAAACCGCTGGCACTCACCATTATGGGTGGTATGACCATTGGCATGCTGGTCAGTATTTATATTGTGCCGATTATTTATTGGGCCGCTTACCGTCACGAAGACAAAAAACCGATTGAAAATGGATAACCCGTGAAACGTGACGCGTGACGGGTGACGAAGAAGATTGTAGAGACGCATAATTGCGTCTAACAAGTGACGGGTGAGTCTTTGACCGGATGGTTGAGAAGTACGATGGCAATAATAGTTGAATTTACCGTATACCGGTATCGATATTAATATTAAGAAAAGTTGTGTCCTCTGAAATTATCGATAGTACGACAGGCAGGTTGCTGCTACCAATATTATTCTGTTCCTTTTCAAGGAGAACCATGTAATTCCCCGGAGCCAGTTCTGTTCTGAATGAGCCATCCAATGCGGGATTTATTTGGGCAATTTTTCTGCTTCCATTTGATGTCCAAACACTAACAGGATAAGCTTTATATGTCTCCGCAGTTGGCAGACAATCCGGATCGGGAGGGATCTTCTCAACAGGACAAATCGGCCCGATGGAAATTACACCCTCAAGGACCCCGGCTGCATTTGCCGTCTGCTTATCACAGCCTGAAATAAAAAACAATACTGCAAGGAATGCTAAACCAAAAATTCCTTTTAAAACATGTTTATCCATGGTTCAGGAAAATGATTATAACTTATTACTTCGCAATAATTATGCCAGATAAACTGAAAAAACTCCGTGAGCTTGTTGCCAAACTCACGGAGAATTCAAATCCCGTACCTATGCTGTTGTATCTGAAAAAGCCTGTTAATCAGCGCACCTTGGATCATCGGCATTAAAGTTGCACCACGACTGCCTTAGTGTCGTCATCCGGCAACATTCAATCAGAGAAAAATTGGAACTGATTCCGATAACCCAACTGAAACCATTCGTATTGACACTGGGTCCAGTATTGAGTCTTAGTCCGTCGCTAATGAACACGTATGTCCGTTTTGTCTGTTCCTGCCAGCCCATACCGGATGCTGTGGCATTGGATCCTGCACCATTTACCGGATCTTCACCATAAACGATTCCGGTCACCAATAAGCAGGTAATCAGAATGATAATTGTTAATTGTTTTTTTGTTTTCATAATGTTTTAATAAGATTTTGTTAACCATTCCTGTTTAATTTTTGCAAACCAAAGAACTGGTCGGTCCTGGGTTAATGCCGACTCAACCAGTGAGTCCATCTCATGATAAAATTCCTGTGTTTTTGGATCTTCTTTTCGATTCGCCTGTGACTCCTTCATAGCCATAAGCAGGGACATATCATATATACCAATCAGCTCATCCTGATCACTTTTCGCTATGGGATATAATAAAGGAACCTTTGCTACACTACTGGTTATCTGGGTTGAAAAGATACCTTTTCTTGTATTGAGATCAGCCATGGCTAATTCCATATGGCTATTCAGGAAAACCCTGAAAAGCCGGATGGGACCGAAGGCGAGCAACTGATCTTTCCCGGATACGTATTTTCCTTGAACAGCCTCGCCGTATCTCGGGGAATTGTAACTAATCCCGATTAAATCTTCAGGATATTTTAATTTACCCCAATCGAGGAATACATCAGGCGAAACCTCGCCCTTCTGGTTGATTTTAAAGATGGTGTCGGATTGGCTTAGAAGCAGGGCTCCATTTCCAAACTCCTCCAGATTCCGTTGGTAAGCCACTGACCAATACATGGAGCTGTCGCCTAAAACCTTTGCCTGGCCTTTGGATTTCCCATCTTCGCCCAACAGGAAAATTCCTTCATCAAGGCTATCGGCACCGTCATTAGAACGAGAGGCATTATAACCGGCTATCATATCGTCACCAACCCTGACCATATCCCTCGCCGACCAACGAATCCCGAATTCACGGAGCATCCGACCATCAAAACTATATACCATAATCTTTGATGGCCAGAAAGATTGCAGCCAGAGTTCTTTTTCTGCTGGTTTTACCCATATTGCATCCAACTCCTGATATTCACCCGGTCCGCGGCCAACGCGCTGTATCCGGTATCTGAACTTACCGGTGATATCGAAGCAAAAAACAGCTTCAAGCTTCTTGTCAAGCATGAAAATGTTTTCACCGTTTACTATCATTTTGTCGATATCCGTGAAAGCTGATTCAGGGTGATTCTCCAGTTGAACATAATGTACCCGTTCAATGAACTGCCCCATATCGATTGCGTTAGCGGACTCAAATGGAACAGTAATGACCGATTCAACTTCTGCCTTCTTTGGCTGACAACCGGCTAGCAGAATCATGCAAACCGCCAGGCTGGTATAGATTTTTGTTCTCATCATATATAGATCAGTTAAAGTATCTCTGTTTAATCAGGTTGAGGTATTCCTTTGTCTGGACCTCCAAAGAAGGGTAGGGTGTAAATGTCAGGTCTGCAAGATGTTCCGGACCAGTCATGAAAAAGTAGGGAATTTCCAGTGAATCCATGGGTAATTGCAAACTTTTATCCCGGATTTCCAGAAACTCAACACCGGTCAGGATTTTCTGCCTGTGACTCCATTGTTCCCGTGTAGGCCCTTGTACCGAGAAAAGAATCAAGAGGTTATCCCGATTAATCTCAGTGATCTCATTCTTTACCGTAAATAACAATTGATCCACACAAGTGGAGCAATGCCGGTCGGACAGCACGAGAACGAGCTTTTTCGACTGACCGATATAATTATTCAGATCGGTAGAGTTGCCTTTTGCGGGCTGTACCCATATTCCCTCAGGTAAGGGCTGATCATTGGATTTCATGGTAAATTCCCAGCCTCTGTTCATCAGGTACAACTCCCGGTTTGCCTGGATAAACCGGTTTCGGTTATCGTTCATCCTTTGCGTGTATTCTCTGTTGTTTTGATCAAACCTCCAGACCCAGGCGAGGTTAATGATCAGGAGGATGAAGATCGATAGCAGCCAGAATCTTGCTTTCATGACTAGTTCGGACAAATTTTCAGATTCTTGCATCCATCCATGGCGCGAAGGGTTTTCTTGCAGCACAGGTAATAGGAATAATCAGTCACCAATCGTGCAAAGGGAGCACCAACCCAGCCCCAATACTCGAAATGTTCACCGGACTTCTGTCTTTCGACCTCGGGCGTATAACCAACCAGAACTCCGGACGGGGGATCATTTGTGCCAGTCGAGGTTCCCAAATTACCGTCTTCCGTTGCCAGGGCACTTATCCCGATCAGATTGCCCATCAGGATGGCAAGAATGGCCAGCATAAATCCCAGCCGTTTCCACTTAAATGTTTTCATTGTGTTTTAATTTATTATTTGATTACACAGTATATAGATGGCAAACGAGGAATTCAATGGAAAAAAAAGACCCTGTTTTTTTCATAGAGCAGAAAAAAGTAAAAAAGATACCTTTGAAGTCTAATTCATTTGTCATGATTACTTTCGAGGAGGCTCTAAAAATATCTTTAAATCAAGCAGTTACATTTGGAATTGAATCGATTTCCTTTGAAGAAGCTGTGGGACGGGTTCTGTCCGAAAGCATTAAATCGGACATGGACATCCCTCCTTTTAATAAAAGCGCCATGGATGGATATGCCTGCCGCCGGCAAGATCTCGCCAATCCAATGCAGGTTATTGAGGTCATCCGGGCTGGCATTCCGCCGGTAAAATCAATCAGCGAAGGGACATGCTCCCAGATCATGACCGGTGCAATTATTCCTGATGGAGCTGATACCGTTGTTAAGGTTGAGGACTGCACCGGAGGAGCGGTTGATGCGCCGGTTCCGAATGAAATCCGGTTTGTTGGTGAAAAAACCGGTGCCAATATTTGTTACCGCGGCGAAGATCTGAAGGCAGGTGAGGTGGTTCTTGAGGCAGGAACCCTGCTGGATTCGCGTCACGTGCCGATCCTGGCTACCGTAGGAAGCGTTTTTATTAATGTGTACCGGTTGCCTTCAATCGGGGTGCTGTCTACCGGCACTGAACTCGTAGAGCCTGGCGAAACCCCGGGATTGTCGCAGATCCGCAATACCAACGCTTATCAGATGATTGCCCAATTGGGGAAAATGGGAATCGATTGCGATTATTACGGTATCGCAACCGATGATGAGGATATTACCCGCAGCATGATCTCGGAGGCACTGAAAAACAATGATATACTGATCCTTAGTGGCGGTATCTCGATGGGTGAGTTCGATTTTGTACCCGCTGTTCTGCAAAGTCTGGGTATTAATGTTGCCTACAAGCAGGTTGCTATTCAGCCTGGTAAACCTACTCTCTTCGGCACTGGTCAGAATAAATTTGTTTTTGGATTGCCCGGCAACCCGGTCTCTTCCTATTTTATCCTTGAACTCCTTGTTAAGCCATTTATATATAAATGCATGGGCCACGACTGGAATCTCCCGGTTCTCCGGTTGAGGGCAGGAGAGCGGATGACCCGGAAAAAAAGTAACCGCCTGGCCTGGATGCCTGTCAGGATCGATCGGGAAGGATTGGTTTACCAGATCGAATACCACGGATCAGCACATATTTTTTCACTCCGGGATGCAGACGGAATCATTCCGGTGCCAATCGGAAAAACAATAATTGAAGAAGGGGAATTTGTGGATGTTCGACCGCTTTGATCGAAATATTAATTACTTAAGAATTTCGGTTACCGACCGGTGTAATTTCCGCTGCACCTATTGCATGCCCGTGGAAGGCGTACCTTCTATGCATCATGAGGATATCCTGCGCTACGATGAGATTATTGAGGTGGTAAAAGTTGCCGTGGATTTCGGAATCAACAAGGTTCGCATCACGGGAGGTGAACCCCTCGTTCGGAAAGGTGTTGTCAGTTTGGTTGAAATGATTGCTGCCATTCCTGAAATCCGCGATCTTTCCATGACTACCAATGGCGTTCTTCTTGAAAGATATGCCCGCGAACTGAAAAATGCCGGGTTGCAGCGGGTGAATGTCAGTCTGGATACACTGGACCCTGTTCGTTATCACGATATTACCAGGCTGGGGGATATTGATCAGGTTATAAGGGGTATAGATGCTGCGGTTGCAGCTGGATTGGCACCCGTTAAGATAAACTGCGTGGTCAGGAACTCCCCCGATGAGCCTGACGCTCAAATGGTCGGTGAATTTGGCAAAAGAAAGGGGTTGGAAGTCAGGTATATTCAAGAGATGGATCTGGATACCGGCTATTTCCGCGGGGTGATCGGTGGCGACGGAGGGAACTGCCCGATCTGCAACCGGCTACGGCTAACCAGTAACGGGTTGATCAAACCCTGCCTGTTCAGCAATTCAGGCTATTCCGTCCGGGAACTGGGCCCGCGCAATGCCATCGAACGTGCCCTTCAGAATAAGCCCGAATGCGGCAGTGTCAATACTACCGGAGAATTCTATAACTTAGGAGGATGAAATTGAATATTACGTAGGGACGCATAATTGCGTCCATGAACACGGACGCAATTATGCGTCCCTACGGAGGATTAATATGAATCAAAATAGCCACAAGGAACTTTCACACACTGATCCCGAAGGCCGGGCGCGCATGGTTGACGTGGGCTCAAAGTCCGATCAGCTGAGGGTCGTAAAAGCAGTAGGCCGGATCATCCTCAAGCCGGATACCATCCGGTTGATCCGCGAGAACCTGATGAAAAAGGGCGATGTGCTTACCGTGGCTGAGATTGCGGGAATTCAGGCAGCGAAAAGCACATCTTCATTGATACCATTATGCCATAATATCAACCTGACCTCTGTAAAAGTGTTGACCGAACTCACAAATACCGGTGTAACCATCAGCAGTGAAGTGCATTGCATTGGCCAAACCGGTGTTGAGATGGAAGCACTTGCTGCCGTGAGCATTGCTTTGCTTACCATTTACGATATGTGCAAGGCAGTTGATAAGGAAATGAGAATGGAAGGAATTCAATTAATCGAAAAAACCAAACATGATCTTTCCCGTTAAAATCAGGTTTGCCGTAATCACCCTCAGCGACCGGGCCAGTCGCGGTGAATACGAAGACCTCAGCGGCCCGGCGATCACCGCCATGATCCGGGAATTCTTTGCGGCAAAATCGGTCAATGCTGAGATTGAAAATGTCATTATTCCCGATGATCCGCAGCGCATAAGCGCCTTGCTGTTGAATTACCGCGCACAAGGTATCGAGGTTGTTTTTACAACCGGAGGAACCGGCCTGGGCCCGAGGGATTTTACTCCTGACGTGGTAAAACCATTGCTGGATAAAGAAATACCCGGAGTCATGGAAATGATCCGGGTAAAATATGGTATGATAAAGCCTGCTGCCCTCGTTTCAAGGTCGATCGCCGGTGTAACAGGTAAAACGCTGGTCTATTGCCTTCCCGGCAGCCTTAAGGCGGTTGGTGAATACTGCCATGAGATACTGCCCACCATCATGCATTCGATCAAAATGGTCCTCGGAATCGACGATCACAATTGCTGATCCAGATTACTTGTCAATAACCAGCCGTGTTGCCTTGGTCTGTCCGCCTGAAACTACCTCAATAAACCAGATTCCGGGCGTAAGAAAATCCGGTTCAATGACTTCCCTCAGCACCTGCCGTTCGGAAAAGGTTTTATAGATAAAATCCTGCCCCAGAAGATTGATCATCCTGATTTCGCCGGATTGAGGCTTTGAAAAAGTGGCCTCCAGGATGAATCGTCCCTGCGATGGATTCGGAAAAATATCTATCCTGATACCTTGCTCCCATTCTTCCAAACCGGATGACACCGGATTGGCCTTACCCGGACTTCCCTTGTCGCCTGCCCCAAAAGCTATTCTGGCAGGCAACCAATGTTCGGGTTGATCGTTGCCGCTGAAAGACTGATAATCAGGATGCAATTCCATAGATGCACCCGATACTACCGGCCAGCCGGAACCATAAGAAACCTGGTCGATCAGCGTCTCGTCGGCTGCAGTGATGATCACCTGGTCTGATGTGTTGCTCAAGGTGAAGTTTTGATAGATATAGTTTACCGCCACTCCGCCATTGGTTAAAACATCCCCATTCTTGGCCAGTACCCAGTAACTTTTTGCTGGCATAACCAACATTTCTGTGGAGGTTATAACATGCTGATTGGAACCTGCATCTTTCAGCGTCAAACCATTTAACAGCAAATCATGGTTTGTGGCGTTCCAGATCTCAAACCACTCCCCGTTTGCATCACTCACAGCTTCAGGGTTTACCATGATTTCGGTAATCAGGATCTCACCCTGCCGGGGTGCCGTCTGGCCGCTTAGGTTGATCCAATAACCCGCCAGAATAACCGTTAGTAAAAAGATGTAATTGTTTTTCATCTGAATTAATGATTTAAGGTTTACTCCAGATATAGATGCAGGATGGGTATCGGAATGGAAAAAATGACATAGTTAATTTTTAGCCCCGTTTTATATCTTTATACTTGCCGTGTCAAAAAACAGCAAATCATGATAGATACCTTATTAAATCACAGATCGATACGTAAGTATAAACCCGATATCGTCGAGCCGTCGAAACTCGACATCATCCTTAAAGCCGCAACAAGAGCTTCCAGTACAGGCAACATGCAGGCTTATAGTATCGTGGTGACCCGGGACGCCGGCATCCGGAAAAAATTGTGGGAGGCTCATTTTAAACAGAATATGGTTCTCGAAGCGCCGGTTCACCTTACTTTCTGCGCCGATTTTAACCGGTTCAGCAAATGGTGCGAACAGCGAAAGGCCGATCCGGGTTACGATAATTACTTGTCCTTTCTCACTGGAGCCATCGATGCCATGCTTGCTGCACAGAATGCCGCCATAGCTGCGGAATCACTCGGACTCGGCATCTGCTATCTCGGAACAGCAACCTGGATGGCTGCCAGAATGATCGGGATTCTTGATCTGCCCAAACTCGTTGTTCCGGTGACCGCCATGGTAATCGGTTATCCGGATGAGACACCGCCGCTCACAGACCGCCTGCCGGTTGAAGGGGTGGTGCATCAGGAAAAGTACCAGGGTTATTTGCCAATCGATATCGATCGGATCCACGCTGAAAAAGAATCACTGGAATCAACTATTGAATTGCTCAAAGTAAACGGGAAGGAAACGCTGGCACAGATATTTACCGATAACAGGTATAAGAGGGCCGATAACCGTTTCTTTTCCAGGACATTTATGAATGTTCTTGATAAACAGGGTTTTATGTGCAATGATGATTAAAATTCTTTGGTGAAATACTACAGGTTGATCGGTTTAATTTGGCTTCTGCTTGCCCTTGCATCAGGAAGTTACGGTCAGAACACGATTAATCTGGACATCAGAATTCCGGAATCTGCCGGGGAATCAGGTGAGGCAATGTTTAAAAAGCTTCGAATCACCAATCCCATCCACATTAAATTTTCCGATCTGAATCCGAAAATCGAGCAAATAATCGGGTACTATGAAAATTCAGGCTATCCTTTTGTCCAGGTTAGGATAGATTCAGTTAATCCTATGCCAATCGGGATTTCCGGCATTTTATTGATCCATCCGGGAGAGTTGGTTACCATTGATACCCTCCTGAATCGAACCGGATTCCGCATCTCGCCTGCGGTTTTTTACCGGCTGATGAATATCCGGCCCGGCGACCGGTACAGGGAATCGGCTCTAAATGAAGCATCCCGGCGGTTGGGGTTGATTCCTTACCTGAGTCAGACGCGGCCGCTGGAGGTTGGGTTTCATCAGGGGAAAGCTTCGGTTTACGTATACCCGGAAAAGGCCAGTGCCAATAGGTTTGATGGATGGGTCGGGCTTTCGCCGGATCTTCGGGCCGGAGGGAAATTAGCCTTTTCGGGTGCGCTGACTCTCAATCTGAATAATGTTCTGGGGCAGGGAGAAAACTGGCAGTTCGACTGGCACCGGAACCAGGACGGCTCTCAAAAACTTAACCTGGCAGCCCATGTTCCCTATCTGGCCGGACTTCCTTTCGGGTTGCAGGGAAGGTTCGAATTATACCGTCAGGATACGAGTTACCTCAATATGGGCTGGGATGTTGGGATTCCTTATCATTTTAACCCAAACCACCTCTTAAATCTTTTCATCAGGCATAGGGAAAGCAGTATCCTGGTACCGGTTACAGCTGTACAAAATTCAATAAGACAGCCATTTATAAGCTTGCTTTCAGGTCTAACCTGGGAATTTAACCAACTCGATAATCGCATCAATCCGTATCGTGGTCTTGAATTCAGGCTCGAGGCCTCAACCGGCCGGAAAAGTATACCAGATAGCATTTCGATGCAACAATCGGAATTCACCGCCAATATCTCCTGGTTCCAACCCCTCGCAAAAAGTCTTACCTGTGCCCTTGTCCTTCAGTCCGGTTACAGGAAATCCCCTGAAACCTATGAAAACGAGCAATATAGATTAGGCGGACTCGGCCTGCTTCGCGGATTTGATGAAGATGTTTTTCATACAGATGCGTTTGCAGTAACCTCTGTTGAGTTAAGGTACCTGCTCGATCGGACTTCCCATCTGATCGTTCTCACCGATGTTGGTTTCCTGCGAATCGTGGAGAACGATAACCCGATATTGAAAATTCCGGTCGGAGTGGGTTTGGGCGGCCAGATCCGCACGGCCGGCGGTATTTTCCGGATCATCTTTGCTATGGGTAAGGAAGGTGGTCAACCATTTAATCTTAAGAATGCTAAAATCCATCTGGGTTACGTCGGAGTCTTTTAAAATTGCTGTAATTTCGCACACTCCTTTTAAGAACTATAAAAATGAAAACTAAAGCTAATCCAACGAAACCGATTGTGCTCATAACCGGGGCAACTTCGGGAATCGGGCGTGCTTCGGCGATGCGCCTGGCGAAGGATGGTTATCGCCTTATTCTGACTGGCCGCCGGGCCGTCACCCTCAAAAAACTGACCGTTTACCTCGAATCAAAATATAAAACCGATTGTTACTCCATACCTGTGGACGTTCGCGATTATTCCAACCTGAAGAAATTCTTTAATGAACTTCCTGAAGAATGGAAATCAATCGGAATTCTCATCAACAATGCCGGACTCGCCGCCGGATTGGATCCGGTACAGGAAGGTTCGTTAGACGACTGGAATCAAATGATCGATACCAATATTAAAGGAATCCTCCATATGACCCGGCTGATCGCCCCCGGAATGATTGCCCGCAAAAAGGGTCATATAATAAATATTGGTTCAATTGCCGGGAAAGAGGTCTATCCAAAAGGCGCTGTATACTGCGCAACCAAACATGCCGTTGAAGCGTTAACCCTCGGTATGCGACAGGATTTTGTTCCTTATGGGGTAAAAGTATCATCCGTTTGTCCGGGAGCAGTGGAAACCGAATTCTCGCTGGTACGCTTCAAAGGAGATCAGGAAAGGGCCGACAAAGTTTATGACGGTTTTGTGCCGCTACAGCCTGAGGATATTGCGGATGTAATTCACTTCATTATTACCCGGCCGGCTCATGTAAATATTCAGGATGTTCTGATTATGCCCACCGCCCAGGCTTCAGCGACCATTATCCAACGGCAATAAATTGATTAAATAAATCTTAGTGAAAGCAACATTGATGAAAACAACTGAGAGCCGGGAAAATTCAGAAATGTTTGATCAGATTGCCGGTTCGTATGATTTCCTTAATCATCTGCTCACACTGAACATTGATAAAGGATGGCGGAGAAAGGCCATCAGGACTTTCGCCGCAATGAAACCCCGGAGAATTCTTGATGTCGCAACCGGTACTGCCGATATGGCCATCGGTGCAGTCCGGCTCAACCCGGATCAAATTACCGGTGTGGATGTTTCAACAGGAATGCTTGAAATCGGCCGGAAAAAGATCCTCGATCGTGGTCTGGCTGACCGGATCACTCTGATTGAAGCCGCTTGCGAAGCCCTGCCTTTTGAGGAATCCTCTTTCGATGCCGCCATGGTCGCATTCGGCGTCAGGAACTTCAAGGATCCGGAACTGGGTTTGCGTGAGATTTACAGAGTCTTGAGCCCGGGCGGAAAACTGGCCATTCTTGAATTCTCGCTGCCCCGTCAGAAATGGCTGCGTACCGGATACCGGTTCTATTTTCACCGCCTGGTGCCCGCTATCGGCAGATGGTTCTCACGCGATCTCTCGGCATACCGTTACCTGCCAGATTCCGTGGAAGCCTTTCCAAAAGGCGAAGCTTTTGTTGCCATGTTAAATCGTGCAGGATTCACTGTCTCAGCCTACAAGCCACTATCTTCCGGTATTTGCGGATTATATACCGGAATTAAAAAAAGCAATTGAAATACTAATTTCTACTGTTTAGCAGTTATTTTACCGAATGAAACAAATCTGCATGTCCGCACAAAAAGGATTAATTCTTGGAATTCTGTTGACCCTCAGCCTTCCGGTTCTGCCACAAACCTCGAAGCCAAAAAACATGGTTATGGCTGATTTTAATAAATTTCATTTCGGTTATTCGGTGGGAATTAATACCGTAGGCTTTACCATTATTCCAAAGGACGGATACCATCTTGATCTTGTTCAGAACCCTGGAATCAACATTAACCTGATAACAGATTATCGTTTAGGAAAATTTCTGAATATCAGATTTTTACCCGGTATTCAATTTGCTCAGAGAGATATTACCGTTACCAATAAACTAACTTCTGAAACAGGAACCTGGCCGATAGAAAGTGTTTTCGTGGATTTGCCTGTTTTGCTTAAATACCGGTCCCAGCGGGTAAATAACTATGCCCCCTATTTGATTGCTGGAATTGGCCCCCGATTTGATTTAACGCGTGCTGAAATAGTGGGTTGGAAACCAGCTACACCCATGCTGAAATCTTTCGATTTTTACACCGAGCTGGGTGTTGGGGTCGATTTTTACCTCTCCATGGCAAAAGTTGCCGTGGAACTAAAATTCGCTATCGGGATGCTGGACATCTTCCTTGATCCGGAGAAATCCGAGTTTAGTCTATATGTTTCCGGCGTTGATAAAATATTCTCAAGAATGGTGGTCCTTGCTTTCCATGTTGAACAGTCGCGATGAACCGAAATTCAGTATAGGATGCGGGAAGTCGAAATAACCCTCAACCCTGAGGACGCAACTGTCCCCAAACAAATCAGGAAAAAAGCCTGTCAGGAAGCCGGAATCTCCCCTAATGTGGTTACTGATTTCAGAATCCTGAAACGATCAGTCGATGCCCGCCGAAGGCCGATAGTCGTGAGAATGCTGGTCAGGCTGGCTGTTAATGAACCATTAACCCCTGTTGCTCAAATATATAATTGGAAAAATGTAACTGCAGCCACTCCTGTTGTTGTTGTCGGGGCCGGTCCTGCCGGTCTTTTTGCTTCACTGCGCCTGCTTGAACTGGGCTATAAACCTATAGTCGTGGAGAGGGGAAAAAGTGTTTCCGACCGGAAAAGGGATATCGCAATCCTGAACCGTAATCAGGGATTAAACCGGGATTCAAATTATTGTTTTGGCGAGGGTGGGGCCGGAACATTTTCCGATGGTAAACTTTATACCCGATCCAAGAAAAGGGGAGACGTAAGGCGGGTATTGGAAATCCTGCACCTTCATGGTGCTGATGAATCCATATTATTCGACAGCCATCCGCATATCGGAACCGACCGTTTGCCTGCGATAATTACTGCAATACGCGAAACATTAATTAATCACGGGGCTGAGTTCCATTTCGAATCCCGTGTGGAAGACCTTATTATTCAAAACGGGAAGGCTAAAGGGGTACTAACTGCTCAGGGTGACAAGTATTCCGGCGATGGTGTAATCCTCGCCACGGGTCATTCAGCCCTGGATATTTATCGCTTGCTGGATCGCCGGCATTTACCGCTGCAACTCAAAGGATTTGCCATGGGTGTTAGAATTGAGCACCCTCAGCACCTTATTGACCAGATTCAGTACCATTCGAAGGATGGACGAGGCAAATACCTGCCGGCAGCAGAGTACACCCTGGTAAAGAATGTGAGCGGACGCGGAGTTTATTCATTTTGCATGTGTCCCGGCGGTATTATTGTTCCAGCCGCTACTTCAGATTATGAAACCGTTGTCAACGGTATGTCAAATTCATTGCGGAATTCACCCTTCGCCAACAGCGGCCTGGTGGTTGAGATCAGGCCCGAAGACCTTGCTGCTTATAGCGAACATGGCGCGTTTGCCGGACTTGCCTTCCAGGAAGAGCTTGAGAAATCAGCTTACCGTTATGGCGGCCAGGGCCAGATAGCACCGGCTCAAAGGTTGACTGATTTTATTGAGGGGAGAAACTCTTCATCTCTTCCTGACCATTCTTATAATCCTGGCCTGGTTTGTTCTCCTATGCATGAGTGGTTACCGGAGAGTATCCGTTTCAGACTCCGGGATGGCTTGCGCTTTTTTGGCCGTAGAATGAAAGGATTCATGACCCACGAGGCCATAATGGCCGGAGTTGAGTCGCGTACTTCTTCTCCGATCAGGATTGTCCGCGATCCCGACAAGGGATTTCATCCTGATCTGCCGGGTCTGTTCCCTGCCGGTGAAGGAGCAGGATATGCGGGAGGCATTGTTTCATCAGCTATGGACGGAGAGTATGCCGCCGATTCTGTTAACCGTTTCCTCTCCGCCTGAATTCGCTGCACACAATCGCAGCTGCAATCGAAACATTCAGCGACTCGGGTTTGGACTTCCCTTCCGAGAAATCCGGAATCAGTAAATTTTCAGTCGTGAGTTCCATCAAATCGGTGCTCAATCCTCTGGATTCGTTGCCTAAGAGTATCAATCCATTGGTTGTCATTTTGGCCGTATACAGATTCTGGCCATTCAGATGTGTACCGTAAACGGGACAACCCGGTGGAAGCGATTTAATAAACTCATACAAATCCGTGGTCAATAACTTCAACCGGAATATTGATCCCATGCTCGACTGAACCACCTTTGGGGAAAAAAAATCAGCCGAATCTACGGATGCAATTACTCCGCCCAGACCAAACCAGTCGGCGAGCCGGACTATGGTCCCTACATTACCAGGATCCCGAACCTGGTTTAGCCCAATCAACAAATCGCTGTCGAAATCGAAAACGGGTAAAGAAGTTTCAGTGTGACTAATTACCGCCAGAACCTGATTGGGTTTTTTTTGTATACTTATCCTTTCGAGATCATGGGCTGATACAGGAATCACTTCAGCATCAGAATTACGCATGCCGGATAAGTTGGAATCCAGCCAGCTCCCGAGGCCGCAGATTGTTCTTACCTGAAAGGGACCATCTGCAGGCAACTCAATGGCCTCACGCACGAGCTTGTCACCTTCAGCAATAAAGCATCCGGATTCATCACGAACTTTTTTTTGCTCCAGCGACCGGATAAATTGAACCTGCGCTTTAGTAATCATTTGACCTATGGTTGATTCGCAATTTACATTAAATTTATAATTTCGGAATCTGACACAAAAAAAGGATAGATGATCCGCAGCCGCCATACAAATTTTTTTATCAGAAAAGGTTACCCCATCATTCTGATCCTGCTTATCTTGCTGGGATGCAATCCAGTACGGTATGTTCCGGAGAATCAATACCTGCTGAAATCCAACAAAATTGAAACCAAAGGCGGGGATATTCCTGATCGCGACCTGGAAGATTATTTTCGGCAAAGGCCCAACAAGAAGATATTCGGTTTTATGCGATTCCATTTGGGCGTATATAATCTCTCGAATCCTGCTAAAAAGAACGGTTTTAACAACTGGCTGAGGAAAATCGGGGAGGAACCGGTCATATTTAATCAGGCTGCAAGCAACGAAACACTGAACCAGTTGAAACACTATCTCAAAAATATTGGCTATTACAATGCTCAGGTTGATGATACCATTTCATTTTCCCGTAAAAGGGCCAGTGTTGTTTACCGGGTTGATTTTGGTCCGCCCTATGTGGTTGACCAGGTCAGGTTAACAAGTCCTGAAATGGTGACCGACAGTGCGATCCGTAACCTGATTCGTGTTGATTCAACCTCCTCCTTGCTGAAACCCGCGATGCGATATGATCTCGAAGTATTACGGCTGGAAAGGATGCGGTTGTCGCAATACCTGAGAGATAATGGCTATTATGGTTTTTCCAGGGAATATGTTTATTTCCAGGCAGATACAATGAAGGGTAATCATAAGGTCGATGTCTGGATGGGGATTAAAAACCCGAAGGATGCTATTAACGATGTCACCCTGCTGAATTTTCATCCCCTTTACCGGATCGGTAATATCAGCATAATAACTGATTTTAATACATCGGATTATCTCCGCGATACGGCGAGTTATCTATCTGCTTCTGATACCATTATTTATCAGGGCACCAGTTTCCTTTATAAGAACCGATTAAGCCTGAAGCCGAGCCTTCTTCATTCTTCTGTGGCATTTAAATCAGGAAGCCTCTTCAGCCAAAGACTGGTGGATAATACGATCGAAGCTTTCAGTTCACTCCGTAATTTCAAGCAGATCAAGATCAACTTTACCCCAACGGGCAATCCAACCGACTCAATTCAGAAACTCGACTGCCAGATTTTAATAAGTCCTATGATCAGGCAATCGTATGATGTTTCGCTTGAAGGTACTTACTCCTCGGGAAATATCGGAGTGGCAGGAAACCTGATTTATAAAAACCGCAATCTCCTTCGGGGAGCCGAGAACTTTGAGTTGAAATTCAAGGGAGCCGTGGAATTTCTGGCAAATTCGGTGTCAGATTTTAACAGGATGGTTGAATTCGGTGTGGATGCGCGCCTGGAGGTACCCCGTTCGTGGATTCCTTTTACAACCCGGGAAAGTTCACTATTTGGAAAACCTCACTCTTCGTTAAACCTGAGTTATAACTATCAGCAACGGCCCGACTTTACCCGAACCATTGTCAATGCCGCTTTTGGTTACAACTGGAAGTTGGCTTTGTCGCGGCATCAGATCAATATCTTCGAGTTCAACTACGTGAACGTTACTAATATGTCTGATAGATTCTATCAGATTATTAAGGGCACATATGTTGAAAATAGCTTTCGCTCGCATATGGTTCCGGCTTTGAACTATACCTATACATTTTCCAATCAGGAGGTTAATAAGCAGTCAAGTTTCTTTTATGTTCGGCTACGACCTGAAATTGCGGGTAATGTGTTTTACGGATACAACCGCCTGGCGGGCCGTGTAAAACCTGAAAATGGTTATGAATTATTCAAAACCCCTTTTTCACAATATGCTGAAGCTGATGTCGATTTAAGGTATCATTGGGTGATCAATTCATCGAACAAAATGGCATTCCGGTTTTTTGCCGGTGCCGGATATCCATACGGAAACAGCGATGCCATGCCTTTTGAAAAGAAATATTTCTCCGGTGGGTCGTCAGGAATCCGGGCGTGGCAGGTCCGTTCACTCGGTCCGGGTACCTATGTTATCCCGGAGGATCAGAAGGGATTGTACCCGAACCAGTTGGGTGATATTAAACTGGAGGTCAATGCAGAATATCGTTTCGATCTTTTCTCGATAATAAAAGGCGCACTTTTTATCGATGCCGGGAATATCTGGGCAATCAACTCTTCGGATGACCGGCAAGGTTCCGTTTTCAAAGCATCTGGTTTTTACCGGGAAATCGCAGTCGGTACGGGCTTCGGTATTCGTGCTGATTTTTCCTATTTCGTTGGCCGGCTTGATCTTGGAATAAAACTCCGCGATCCCGGCACTCCGGATGGCCCGAGATGGATCCCCGGTTACAGGAAATACCAGATCAGCGATTTCGTACTTAACTTCGGAATCGGTTATCCTTTTTAGACGGATATAAGCCATCTTGCCTTATATTTGCGGATTCATTAAAATCACTGGTCATGAAAATTCTTGATATAGTAAAACCCGGTGTAGTTACCGGAAAAGATGTTCAAAAGATCTTTAGTATCGCCAAAGAAAATAGTTTTGCCGTTCCTGCTGTGAACGTGGTTGGCACCAATTCGGTTAATGCCGTTCTTGAAGCTGCACGCGCTGCCAAAGGACCTGTAATTATACAGTTCTCAAATGGAGGTGCATCATTCTGGGCCGGCAAGGGATTGTCGAATGATAAACAGGAAGCCGCGATTCTAGGGGGCATCTCCGGGGCTCGCCATATTCATACAGTTGGCGAAGCTTACGGTGTTCCGGTCATCCTTCACACCGACCATGCCGCAAAAAAACTGCTTCCCTGGATCGACGGCCTGCTGGATCAGGGTGAGAAACATTTCCAGCGTCACGGAAAACCTCTGTATAGCTCGCATATGCTTGATCTGTCTGAAGAAACGCTGGCCGAAAATATTGAAATTTGCAAACGATACCTCGGTCGCATGAGTAAAATGGGCATGACCCTCGAAATTGAACTTGGGGTAACAGGCGGTGAGGAAGACGGTATTGATAATACCGGATTAGATAATTCTCTATTATACACACAGCCTGAACATGTAGCCTTTGCTTATGCCGAACTTTCAAAAATCAGCGACCAGTTCACCATCGCCGCATCATTTGGAAACGTTCATGGTGTATACAAACCAGGTAATGTAAAACTGCATCCGGCAATTCTGAAGAATTCGCAGGACTATATTGAAAAGAACCTGAAGACCGGATCCAAACCGGTTAATTTCGTCTTCCACGGCGGCTCCGGATCGACACAGCAAGAAATCCGCGAGGCTATTTCCTATGGAGTCATCAAAATGAATATTGATACAGATACCCAATGGGCCTATTGGATCGGCATCAGGGAATACTATGAAAAGAATAAGGGATATCTGCAGACTCAGATTGGTAACCCTGAAGGAGCAGATAAACCCAATAAGAAAAAATATGATCCGCGCATAGTACTCCGTGAAGGTGAAAAAACCTTGATTGCCAGATTGCAACAAGCTTTTGAGGATCTGAACTGTATCGATCGGCTGTAATTTTTACGGATATTTCCCTGAAAAAATAGCCGGGACATTTCCATTCTGGCAGACGAACTGCATCTAATACCGGTAAAAGGAGGTATATGTGACCAAATTTTACCGGTATCTTTTTACCAGGTCGGAATTGAGGGGAGTCCTGATTCTAAGTTTCGGAGTTATCCTGATCCGGGTTCTTGCCTATTCGATCAGTCCGATGGTAAGTGATTCCTTTGGTGATACATTAGCAATTGCCGTGGTGGATTCAACCGGGCAGGCCCGCAAGAAGCCGAAAATAATTGAGATAAATTCGGCCGATAGCCTTGCCCTGCTCGACCTGCCCGGGATCGGACCGGTTTTTGCCAAACGGATTATCAAGTACCGTCAAATGCTTGGTGGTTTTGCGTATCCCGAACAACTGAAAGAAGTATATGGTATGGATTCGGCCCGGCTGTCCGGTTTTATTAAACAGATCAGGATTGATACTTCAGGGATCCGCAAGATGGATATAAACAAGGCAACATTTAAAGAACTACTGGCTCATCCCTATCTGGAATATGAACAGGTTAAGGCGATTGCAAGATTCCGCGACAAGAAAGGATTGCTTGGATCGCCTGGGGAACTATGGGCAGCAGGTGTTTTGGCTGACTCACTTTGGAGTTGTTTGTCCCATTACCTGATTGTTGTGACAGATTCTGCTTTAATAGAAAATAAGATTTTGGTTAAATGAAGATTTTTGTTTTCCTTTGCAGTCCAAATTTCGGTTAACTGAACGCATTAAAAGAATTAACGTATGATCATTATTCCGGTAAAAGAAGGTGAGAACATTGAAAGGGCTCTCAAAAAATTCAAACGTAAATTTGAAAAAACCGGCGTGGTAAAAGAATTAAGAGCACGTCAGGCTTTCACTAAACCTTCGATCAAACGGCGTCAGGAGTTGCTCCGTGCTGCCTATGTGCAGGGTCTGCAGCAGGCAGAAGCGAACGAATAAACTTATCCGCCTTTATTCGATCCGCAACAATCTTTACAAATTATTGTTATATTTATGTAAAGATTCCGGATCATGATGGATGCTGTTGATTTGTTCCTCAGGTTTCTTCACACTGAAAAACGATATTCCCCGTATACTTTGCAATCATATAAAACTGATTTGTTGCAGTTTAGCCGTTTCATAGGGGAATGTGGTTCAGGTGATTCAATTACTTTATGCAGTACCAGGCAAATCCGGAGTTGGGTAATCTCGATGCTCGACGATGGTATGGCCGCAAGGTCGGTTAACCGGAAAACAACCACTCTCCGAAGATTTTATCGTTTTTGCCAGCAGGAAGGTCTGGTTGTCAATAATCCCGCAGATTTCTTACCGTCAGTAAAAGCTCCTAAACCCTTGCCTGTTTTCATGGAAGAAAGCCAGATGGACTCAATACTCGATAGAGCAACTGTTCCTATAGAGTTCCCGGAGATCAGGGATTTGCTGATTCTGGAATTATTGTATGGAACAGGGATGCGGCTTAGTGAACTGACCGGATTGAAGGATAAGGATATTGACTCCAGTCGTATTCAGATAAAAGTTTTTGGTAAGAGACAGAAGGAAAGGATTATTCCCGTAACCCCGGAGCTGGTCGGGCTGATCAACGAATATAAAACGGTTCGGAATCGTACCTTTAACGCTATAGAGGGTGGAACGCTTATTCTGACTGATAAAGGGCATCCGGTTTATGCCAAACTGGTTTACCGGGTTGTCAACCAGGCTTTAGGGATGGTTACCAGTGCAGGGAGGAGAAGCCCTCATGTACTGCGGCATACTTACGCAACCCATCTCCTGAACAGGGGTGCTGAATTGAATGCTATAAAGGAACTTTTAGGACATGCAAGCCTGAGTGCTACTCAGGTTTATACGCATACGGGTTTTGAAAAGCTGAAACAAGTTTACCAAAAGGCTCATCCAAGAGCCTGATCACTAAAATTTTAGGAGAAATTATTTATGACTATTAAAATTCAATCCGTGCATTTCGATGCTGACCAGAAACTTCTGGATTTTATCGAAGAAAAAGTCAACAGACTAAGTCTGTTTGAAGACTCAATACTGGGAGCAGAAGTGATCCTTCGTTTGGACAAGAATCAGAATTCCGAAAATAAACTCAGCGAGATCCGGCTCATCATTTCAGGATCCGATTTGTTTGCCAAGAAACAATGTAAATCCTTTGAGGAAGCTATTGATCAGACTATTGAAGCTCTGAAACGTCAGCTATTCAGACAAAAAGGTAAAAAAACCAGCAGATAGAAAAAAACTCTTGAAAAGTTTTGATGTCTGATTTCTATGTACTACATTTGCAGACCCAAAACTGGCAATGGGAGAGTTCTTTTATTTTTTGCTTTTTTAGACTGAATTTGCCAATGTAGCTCAGTTGGCCAGAGCAGCTGATTTGTAATCAGCTGGTCGGGGGTTCGAATCCCTCCATTGGCTCGAATTTAGTCCAAATATTGGATATTAAGATTTGGGGAGATACCAAAGTGGCCAACTGGGGCAGACTGTAAATCTGTTGGCTGACGCCTTCGGAGGTTCGAATCCTCCTCTCCCCACAAGTGCGGCGGGAATAGCTCAGCGGTAGAGCATTAGCCTTCCAAGCTAAGGGTCGCGGGTTCGAATCTCGTTTCCCGCTCAGGAAATTTGCCGACGTAGCTCAGCTGGTAGAGCGCGTCCTTGGTAAGGACGAGGTCACGGGTTCAATTCCCGTCGTTGGCTCAAATGTTTAAGATGTAATCATTATATAGTTAAATAAACGGAACAAAAAAAGTAGCCATGGCTAAGGAAAAATTTGCAAGGACAAAACCTCACGTCAATATCGGTACAATCGGCCACGTTGACCACGGTAAAACTACCTTGACTTCTGCCATTACGATGGCCCTGAACAAGAAGGGGCTTGCAGATGTTAAGAGTTTTGATTCAATTGATAACGCTCCTGAGGAAAAGGAGAGGGGTATTACAATTAATACCGCCCACGTTGAGTATCAGACGGTAAAACGCCACTATGCTCACGTAGACTGTCCGGGCCATGCTGACTATGTGAAAAACATGGTTACTGGTGCAGCTCAGATGGACGGTGCAATTCTGGTGGTAGCAGGTACCGATGGTCCTATGCCTCAGACTCGTGAACATATCTTGCTGGCTCGCCAGGTTAACGTTCCGAGAATTGTTGTATTCATCAATAAGTGCGACAGCGTTGACGATCCTGAACTGTTGGAATTGGTAGAAATGGAAATCCGCGAACTTCTTACATTCTATAAGTTTGACGGTGAAAATACCCCGGTAATCTTCGGATCTGCTCTCGGAGCTATGCATGAAGAACCTCAATGGGTTCAGAAAGTATATGATCTGATGGACGCCGTTGATACCTGGATTGAAATACCTCCGCGGGCAATTGACAAACCATTCCTGATGCCGGTTGAAGACGTTTTTTCGATCACCGGACGTGGAACAGTTGCAACCGGTAGGATTGAAACCGGTATCGTTAACACAGGTGATGAAATCCAGATTGTCGGCCTCGGTGAAGGACGGAAAGCAATTGTAACCGGTGTTGAAATGTTCCGCAAGATTCTTGATCGCGGTGAAGCTGGGGATAACGTTGGTTTACTGCTTCGCGGTGTTGATAAAGAAGAAGTTCGTCGTGGACAGGTTATTGCAAAACCAGGTTCGATTACTCCTCATACAAAAGTAAAAGCTGAGGTTTATATCCTGAAAAAAGAAGAAGGCGGTCGTCATACTCCTTTCCATAACAAATATCGTCCGCAGTTCTATATCAGGACTCTCGACGTTACCGGTGAGATTATTCTTCCCGAAGGAACTGAGATGGTTATGCCTGGTGACAACCTGACGATTACCATTCACCTGATTACTCCGGTGGCTATCGATCGTGGTCTTCGCTTCGCAATCCGCGAAGGAGGCCGTACAGTTGGTGCCGGCCAGGTGGTTGAAATTATTGAATAGTATATATTTTTTGAAGGGTGATCCGGTGAATAGCCGGATCATCTTTATCATACGGATGTAGCTCAATTGGTAGAGCAGCGGTCTCCAAAACCGCAGGTTGGGAGTTCGAGTCTCTCCATCCGTGCCTAGTGCTTAAGCAATGAAAGTCAAGACCTATTTTAAAGAATCGTACGACGAGTTAGTTCATAAGGTATCATGGCCGACATGGCCGGAATTGCAAAATTCTGCTATTGTTGTCCTGGTTGCTTCTCTGATTATTGCTCTCGTTGTATTGGTGATGGATTTTTCGTTCAGAAACGTGATGCATGGCATTTACAACATGTTTTTTTAACCTGGGCGAACAATGAGTCAGAACGAAAAAAAGTGGTATGTCCTGAGAGCGATTGGCGGTAAGGAGAAAAAGGTTAAAGAGTATATCGAAAGCGAAATAGCTCACCATAACCTGCAGGATTACATTACCCAGGTTCTGATCCCCACCGAAAAGATCTATCAGATCCGAAATGGTAAAAAAGTGTCCAAAGAGAGGAGCTATCTCCCCGGATACGTTTTGATCGAAGCGGTTCTGGTGGGTGAAGTACCCCACATTTTGAAAAACGTACCCAATGTTATCGGTTTTTTGGGTGAAGAACGTGGAGGAGTACCTGTCCCGATGAGACAGTCGGAAGTCAACCGGATTTTAGGTAAGGTCGATGAATTGTCAGAAACCGATGAGGAACTGAATGTTCCCTTCTTTGTTGGTGAAGCTGTTAAAGTGGTTGACGGACCGTTTAATAGTTTTTCCGGCGTTATTGAAGAAGTGAACAATGAAAAGAAAAAGCTGAAAGTTATCGTCAAGATTTTTGGACGAAAAACACCTTTGGAACTCAGTTTTATGCAGGTCGAAAAGGAATAGGGATTTCAACTGGTTCTTGCTTCCAAAGAACCGGCTGAAAAAAATGCTTCCCCCTGTTTTGATCCTCCGTGGGAAGTTACTGCCGCGGAACCTGTACGAGTGTTTATAATAAATTTTGAAATCGTATGGCAAAAGAAGTAACGGGAATCATCAAATTGCAGATCCGGGGCGGGGCAGCAAACCCCTCACCACCTGTCGGACCGGCGTTGGGTTCTAAAGGAGTCAATATAATGGACTTCTGCAAGCAATTCAATGCCCGTACTCAGGACAAAGCCGGAAAAATTATTCCCGTGGTGATAAAGGTTTTTAGCGACAAATCATTTGAATTTGTTACAAAAACCCCGCCTGCAGCTGTTCAATTGATCGAAGTCTCCAAAATTAATAAGGGATCTTCGGAACCAAATCGTGTAAAAGTTGGTTCAGTAACTTGGGAACAGGTTCGTCAGATCGCTGAAGATAAAATGGAGGACTTAAATGCGTTCACTATTGAATCAGCAATGCAAATGATCGCAGGTACAGCACGGAGCATGGGAATAACAATTAAAGGTGATGCAGCCTTATAATTAAGGAGTTATCATGGCTAAACTGACCAAGAACAGAAAACTCGTCCTCGGAAAAATCGAGGCCGAAAAATTGTATACCCTGACGGAAGCATCAGACCTGGTAAAACAGGTTTCCACCGCTAAGTTCAACGCTTCAGTGGATATTGATGTACGTCTCGGGGTTGATCCCAGGAAGGCCAATCAAATGGTCCGCGGTGTAGTCACCCTTCCGCATGGCACCGGTAAAGTAATTCGGGTTCTGGCACTTGTCACCCCCGATAAAGAAACCGAAGCTAAAGAGGCAGGAGCAGATTTTGTTGGTCTTGACGACTATGTCGAAAAGATTAAAGGAGGCTGGACTGACGTCGATGTGATCATTACCATGCCTTCCTGCATGGCAAAAATCGGACCCCTCGGCCGAATTCTCGGTCCGCGCGGATTGATGCCGAACCCTAAAACCGGAACTGTTACAATGGAAGTCGGGAAAGCTATTACCGATGTAAAAAAAGGTAAGATCGACTTTCGTGTTGATAAATTCGGTATTGTTCATGCGGGTGTCGGGAAAGTTTCTTTTGAACCGGAAATGATTGCGGATAATGCCCGCGAACTTCTTTCAACTATTCTCAAACTGAAACCGTCCGCCGCTAAAGGTACCTACGTTAAAAGTATTTATATGTCAAGTACCATGAGCCCTGGAATTCCGATTGACCCTAGGTCAATTGACGCTTAATACCCTAAAATGATAATTTTCAAATCATGAAACGGGAAGACAAAAACGTCATAGTTGATCAGCTCACCGCAGAAATTAATCAGGCAAAACATTTCTATATTGCCGATATTGGTGGACTGAACGCAAGTGAAACAATTGCTTTAAGGAGAGTCTGTTTTAAAGAAGATGTGAAATTGCTGGTGGTGAAAAACACCCTCCTGCATAAAGCATTGGAACGTGCCGATGGGCATTATGAGGAATTATACCCGGTACTTAACGGACCTACGTCCATTATGATTACTGATACCGGGAATAAGCCGGCTAAAATGATCAAAAGCTTCCGCAAGAAGCATAAGAAGCCGGAACTCAAAGGTGCCTATGTTGAAGAATGTGTCTATGTTGGAGATAACCTCATCGACAAATTAATTGCCGTTAAGAGCCGTCAGGAACTACTTGCTGACTTGATTGCAACACTGCAATCACCGATGAACAATGTAATGTCATCGCTCCAATCCGGAAAACATATTTTGGCAGGTCTTGTTAAGACACTGTCTGATAAAGAAGTATAATGTATTGTTGAATCCATTTGTAAAATCATAGTAAAATGGCTGATTTAAAAAAGCTCGCTGAAGAACTGGTTAACCTAACCGTTAAGGACGTCAACGAATTGGCTGGTATCCTTAAAAATGAATATGGCATTGAACCTGCTGCTGCTGCAGTTGCTTATGCCGGACCGGCTGCCTCGGAAGAAGGTCCGGTAGTTATGGAAAAAACAGAATTTGATGTTATTCTGAAAGCCCCGGGTGGTGCAAAACTGGCAGTTGTAAAACTGATTAAGGAACTCACCGGCCTCGGTCTGAAAGAATCAAAAGAATTAGTTGATGCTGCTCCGAAAGCAGTTAAAGAAAAAGTGACAAAGGAAGAAGCAGAAGCTTTAAAATCACAACTTGTTGAAGCAGGAGCCGAAGTTGAAATTAAGTAAGTACGGACTCTTCCATACTCGATTCTCAAGGTTTAGAATCCCGGCAATCGGGGTTCTAAACCTTTTTGCTGTTGTTTCCAATACCCGCTTTAATTAATTCTTCTTTGGTCGATGGCACAAACAAGCACACAGCGAATCAATTTTGGTTCCACAAAAAGTCAGCTAAAATACCCTGATTTTCTGGAGGTTCAGGTAAAATCATTTACCGAATTTTTCCAACTGGAAACTACTCCAGAGCAAAGAAAAAATGAAGGCCTTTATAAGGTCTTCCAGGAAAATTTTCCAATTACCGATACAAGGAATAATTTCGTCCTGGAATTTCTGGGTTACTATATCGACCCTCCACGATACACAATTGAGGAGTGCATCGAGCGCGGCCTTACCTATAGCGTACCGCTAAAGGCCAAGCTTAAACTTTATTGCACCGACCCGGAACATGAGGATTTCGATATGGTTATCCAGGATGTATACCTGGGGACTGTACCATACATGACCCGAAGGGGAACTTTTGTCATTAACGGTGCCGAACGTGTGGTAGTATCACAGTTGCACCGTTCTCCCGGAGTTTTCTTCGGACAAAGTACGCATGCGAACGGCAGTAAACTCTATTCTGCCAGAGTAATCCCGTTCAGAGGCTCATGGATCGAATTCGCTACTGACATTAATAATGTTATGTATGCGTACATTGATCGTAAAAAGAAATTGCCGGTTACAACCCTGCTTAGGGCAATCGGCTTCGAGGGTGATCGCGATATTCTTGAAATATTTGACCTGGCTGACGAAATCAAGGTTTCAAAAGCCGCCCTCAAAAAGGTTATCGGCAGAAAATTAGCTGCACGTGTGCTGAAATCGTGGATAGAAGATTTTGTGGATGAAGATACCGGTGAGGTTGTATCCATCGAACGTAATGAAATTATTGTAGACCGGGAAACCGTTCTTGATAATGATCATGTTGACGCAATCGTTGAATCAGGTGCCAAATCAATCCTGCTCCATAAGGAAGATACCAACCTTTCAGATTTTGCAATAATCTATAATACTTTGCAAAAAGATCCCTGCAACTCTGAGAAGGAAGCCGTTATTCATATTTACCGCCAACTCAGGAATGCTGACCCGCCGGATGACTCTACCGCAAGGGATGTTATCGATAAATTGTTCTTTTCCGATAAACGGTATGATCTTGGCGACGTAGGCCGCTACCGGATCAATAAGAAACTCGGGCTTGATATCGGAATGGATGTAAAGATCCTGACCAAACAAGATATCATCAGTATAATTAAATACCTGATCCAGCTGATCAATTCAAAAGCTGATGTCGATGATATTGACCATCTGAGTAACCGCCGTGTTCGTACGGTTGGGGAACAGTTATACGCTCAGTTTGGCGTTGGTCTTGCACGAATGTCAAGAACAATCAGGGAAAGGATGAACGTCAGGGACAATGAGGTTTTTACCCCGATTGACCTGATCAATTCCAAAACCTTGTCCTCCGTGATTAATTCCTTCTTCGGAACAAATGCCCTCTCTCAATTTATGGATCAGACCAATCCTTTGGCCGAGATGACCCATAAAAGACGTATGTCAGCATTAGGACCGGGAGGTTTGTCGAGAGAACGTGCCGGTTTTGAGGTTCGTGACGTTCATTATACACATTACGGCCGCTTGTGTCCGATCGAAACCCCGGAAGGTCCGAACATCGGGCTGATCTCCTCTCTGTGTGTATATGCAAAGATTAACGAGCTCGGGTTTATCGAAACTCCTTACCGTAAGGTGAATTCCGGAGTTGTTGATCTTAGCAGTGATGGCCTTGTTTATCTGACAGCCGAAGAAGAGGAAGGTCAAATTATAGCTCAGGCCAATGCCCGTTTGAATGATGATGGCAAATTCATCGATAATCGTATCAAATCAAGATTTGAAGGCGATTTTCCGATTGCCGCACCGGAAGATATTCATCTGATGGACGTGGCTCCTAACCAGATTGCCTCCATTGCCGCTTCACTGATTCCCTTCCTGGAACATGACGATGCCAACCGCGCCCTTATGGGATCCAACATGATGAGGCAGGCTGTTCCACTCGTTAATCCGGAGACACCAATAGTTGGAACCGGAATTGAAGGGGATGTAATTCAGGACAGCCGTATTCATTTTACTGCTGAAGAAGATGGTGTAGTGGAATATGCTGACGCCGAGCGCATCGTGGTTAAATACGATCGTGATGAATATCAGAAGTTTGTGAGGTTTGACAATGAGGTTAAAACTTATATCCTTCCAAAATTCAATAAAACCAATCAGAATACTACCATCAACCTGAAACCGGTCGTACGTAAAGGAGACCGCGTGGTCAAAGATCAGATCCTGACCGAAGGTTATTCAACAAAAGGTGGTGAGCTGGCTCTCGGACGAAATCTTAAAGTTGCTTTCATGCCCTGGAAAGGGTACAACTTTGAAGATGCTATCGTGATTTCTGAAAGGGTAGTTCGTGAAGATCTATTCAGTTCAGTGCACATCGATGAGTACCTTTTGGAAGTACGTGATACCAAGAGGGGTTTGGAAGAACTGACCGCTGATATACCAAACGTTAGCGAAGAAGCTACCCGTAACCTCGATGAAAATGGATTGATCCGGGTGGGCGCTGAAGTCAGGCCGGGCGATATTCTGATCGGAAAAATCACCCCAAAAGGTGAATCCGATCCATCACCGGAAGAAAAACTGCTCCGTGCAATTTTCGGAGACAAGGCCGGTGACGTTAAGGATGCAAGCTTGAAAGCAGGCCCATCGCTTAATGGTATCGTGATAGATAAAAAACTCTTTTCGAAGAGTATGAAGGACCGGAAGATCCGCGCTGCTGAAAAGACCCTGATTGATAAATTCGAACAGGAATTCAAACGGCAGGTGGATGACCTTTCAAATATCCTGGTTGATAAACTGTTTACCCTCATCAATGGAAAAGCTTCTCAGGGAGTGAAAAACTACCTGAATGAGGATATTGTATCCAAGGGAACCAAGTTTTCGTTAAGAATTCTTCAGGGTATTGCTTTTCTCCAGGTTAATCCCAATAAGTGGACTACGGACAAGGATAAGAATGATACGATCAGGGAACTACTTCAAAACTATCTGATTAAATATAAGGAACTTGAAGGGGATTACCGGAGGAAGAAGTACAATGTTACCATCGGGGATGAACTTCCTGCCGGTATTGTACAACTCGCCAAGGTATCTATTGCCAAAAAACGTAAGCTTACCGTTGGAGACAAAATGGCAGGACGCCACGGTAATAAGGGTATTGTAGCCAAGATCGTAAGACAGGAGGACATGCCTTTCCTGGAAGACGGATCTCCGGTAGATATCGTCCTGAACCCGCTTGGTGTACCTTCCCGTATGAACCTTGGACAAATCTATGAAACGGTTTTAGGTTGGGCAGGGAAAGAGCTGGGATTAAAATTCGCCAGTCCGATTTTTGATGGTGCTACGCTCGATGAAATCTCAGCATATACTGATAGGGCAGGCGTACCTAAGTTCGGCCGTACCTATTTATATGATGGTGGCTCGGGTGATCGTTTTGATCAGCCGGCCACCGTTGGAATTATTTACATGCTGAAACTTGGCCATATGGTTGAGGATAAGATGCATGCACGTTCTATCGGACCTTATTCACTGATCACTCAGCAACCACTTGGAGGTAAAGCTCAATTTGGAGGCCAGAGGTTTGGTGAAATGGAGGTTTGGGCACTTGAAGCTTTCGGGGCTGCTCATATCCTTCAGGAGATTCTTACCGTTAAATCGGATGATGTTATCGGTCGGGCAAAAGCCTATGAGGCAATTGTCAAGGGCGAACCACTTCCGATGCCCGGTATACCGGAATCCCTGAATGTGCTGCTGCATGAATTGCGCGGCCTGGGATTGAGTGTTAAGTTGATTTAATTCAGGTTTGTAAACAATAGAACTCTATATATTATGGCGTTCAGGAAAGAAACTAAGGTAAAAACAAATTTTACCAAAATTGCCCTGGGTTTGGCATCACCGGAAGAGATCCTGGAACGATCAAGCGGAGAAGTGCTGAAGCCCGAAACAATCAATTACCGAACCTATAAACCGGAGAGGGATGGATTATTTTGTGAAAGGATTTTCGGGCCGGTTAAGGATTATGAATGCCACTGCGGCAAGTACAAACGGATCCGTTATAAAGGAATTATTTGTGACCGTTGCGGTGTTGAGGTAACAGAAAAGAAAGTGCGCCGTGAGCGTATGGGACACATCTCCCTTACGGTGCCCGTTGCACATATCTGGTATTTCCGTTCACTTCCCAATAAGATCGGATACCTTCTGGGATTACCATCCAAAAAGCTTGATTCCATTATCTATTATGAGAAATATGTGGTAATTAATCCCGGAATCAAAGAAGCTGACGGAGTAAAATTGCATGATTTCCTGAGTGAGGAAGAATATCTCGATATCATTGAGTCTCTTCCAAAAGAAAACCACTTGCTGGATGATTCAGATCCGAGGAAATTCCTTGCCGGAATGGGTGCTGAAGCCCTGTGTAAACTTCTCCAGCGTATTGATCTGGATGAACTATCTTATGATCTGAGGCATCGTGCTGATAATGAGTCGTCTCAGCAACGTAAGAGCGAAGCATTAAAACGTTTGCAGGTTGTTGAATCTTTCCGTGCTTCGAAAGCCGTTAATCATCCGGAATGGATGATCATAAAAGTAGTACCGGTTATCCCGCCAGAACTCCGGCCATTAGTGCCTTTGGATGGTGGACGTTTTGCTACATCCGACCTGAACGATCTATACCGCAGGGTTATCATCCGGAATAACCGGTTAAAAAGACTGATTGAAATCAAAGCTCCTGAGGTAATTCTCCGAAATGAGAAACGCATGCTCCAGGAAGCTGTTGATTCACTCTTTGATAATAGCCGGAAATCCAACGCTGTTAAAACCGACGCCAACCGTCCGCTCAAATCCTTAAGCGACAGCCTTAAAGGTAAACAGGGCCGGTTCCGTCAGAACCTTCTGGGTAAACGTGTCGACTATTCCGCACGTTCTGTTATCGTGGTTGGTCCTGAATTGAAATTGCATGAGTGCGGATTGCCGAAGGATATGGCTGCCGAACTATATAAACCTTTCATTATCAGGAAACTTATCGAAAGAGGTATTGTAAAGACAGTAAAGTCGGCTAAAAAAATTGTTGACCGAAGGGATCCTGTTGTTTGGGATATACTTGAAAATGTTCTTAAGGGACATCCTGTTCTGTTAAACAGGGCTCCAACCCTGCACAGATTAGGTATTCAAGCCTTCCAGCCCAAACTGATCGAAGGTAAAGCTATTCATTTGCACCCATTGGTTTGTACTGCATTCAACGCTGACTTCGACGGTGACCAGATGGCTGTTCACCTTCCCCTCGGCAATGCTGCTATTCTGGAAGCCCAGATGTTGATGCTGGCTTCGCATAATATTTTGAATCCGGCAAATGGTGCTCCGATCACCGTACCATCACAGGACATGGTTCTTGGATTGTACTACATTACGAAAGGCCGCATTAGCACCGATAAAGAGCATGTCAAAGGTGACGGTCTCAGCTTTTATTCATCAGAAGAGGTTATCATCGCCTATAACGAGGGAGCAATTGACCTCCATGCCAATATCCGTGTGAAAGCTAAGGATATGGTCGACGGTAAGCAGGTTGTACGGATTATAGACACAACGGTCGGACGGGTTCTTTTCAATGAAGTAGTTCCGGAAGAAGTAGGCTATCTGAACACCCTGCTGACTAAAAAATCACTTCGTGAAATTATTGGCTGGGTGCTGAAAGAATGTGGCACAGCCAAAACTGCCAAGTTCCTGGATGATATCAAGGAAATTGGGTTCCAGGCTGCATTCCGCGGAGGTCTTTCCTTTAACCTCGATGATGTTATCGTGCCTCCGGAAAAAGATGCGATGATAAAGGATGGCTATGACCAGGTGGATGAGGTTCTGGGCAACTATAACATGGGATTTATTACCAATAACGAACGATATAATCAGATCATTGATATCTGGACGCATACGAATGCAAGATTGACCCAAACGGTACTCGACAAACTGAGAACTGACCGTCAGGGGTTCAATTCCATTTATATGATGCTGGATTCGGGTGCTCGTGGATCGAAGGAACAGATCCGCCAGTTATGCGGGATGAGGGGTTTGATGGCTAAGCCGCAAAAATCCGGTTCTACCAGTGCTGAAATTATCGAAAACCCGATTTTATCGAATTTCAAAGAGGGTTTGTCGGTTCTTGAGTATTTTATCTCCACCCACGGTGCTCGTAAAGGTCTTGCCGATACCGCTCTTAAAACAGCGGATGCTGGTTATCTGACACGTCGTTTAGTTGACGTATCACATGATGTTATTGTATCAGAGGAAGATTGCGGGACGCTTCGCGGACTGGTTGCCATTGCACTCAAGAATAATGAGGAAGTGATAGAAAGTTTATATGACCGTATTCTTGGCCGTGTTAGCCTTCACGATATTTATCATCCAACAACGGGTGAAATGGTTGTGGAATCCGGCGAAGAAATCACGGAATCGATAGCTCATGTTATTGATGAATCACCAATCGAAAGGGTTGATATCCGGTCGGTTCTAACCTGTGAATCTAAATTTGGCGTATGCACAAAATGCTACGGCAGAAGTCTTGCCACAGGCCGGTTGGCTCAGAACGGCGATGTTGTTGGAGTTATAGCCGCCCAATCAATCGGTGAACCTGGAACACAGTTGACACTGAGAACTTTCCACGTTGGGGGTACTGCTTCCAACATTGCTACGGAGTCGAGTATCCTGGCCCGTTATAACGGCCGCCTTGAATTTGACGAACTGCGTACGGTCGATTTTAGCGACGCTACGATAAAAGGAAAGGTGGTAATTGGCCGGTTGGCTGAAATGAGGATTGTTGACAAGAACACCGGAATCACTCTGACAACCCATAGCATTCCTTACGGTGCCAAAGTATTCATGGGTGAAGGTGAAGATATTGCAAAAGGTGACCTGTTGTGCGAATGGGATCCGTTCAACGCTGTTATCGTATCGGAAGCAGCCGGTAAGGTTGCATTCGACAGTGTGATTGAGGGTATTACCTATCGTGATGAGTCGGATGAGCAAACTGGTTTCCGCGAAAAGGTTATCATTGAAACAAAAGATAAAACCAAGAACGCTGAGATTAAGATTCTGGCTAAGAACAACGAGCCGCTGAAAATTTATAACCTTCCAGTAGGTTCGCATATCTCTGTTTCCGAAGGTGAAAATGTAAAGGCTGGTGAGATTCTGGTTAAAATTCCAAGATCAGCCAGTAAGGCTGGTGATATCACCGGTGGTTTGCCGAGGGTAACTGAATTATTCGAAGCCCGTAACCCCTCAAATCCGGCTGTAGTTGCTGAAATTGACGGTGAAGTTTCATATGGAAAGGTAAAACGCGGTAACCGGGAAATTGTAATTACTTCGAAAACAGGTGAGATCAAAAAATATCTGGTTTCTCTTTCGAAACAGATTTTGGTTCAGCCTAATGATTATGTACGTGCAGGAATACCACTATCCGACGGATCAATCACACCATCTGATATTTTATCGATTAAAGGCCCGACCGCTGTTCAGGAATATATTGTGAACGAGGTACAGGAGGTTTACCGTATGCAGGGGGTGAAGATCAATGACAAACATTTTGAGGTAATTGTCCGCCAGATGATGCGCAAGGTGGTCATCGAAGATCCGGGCGATACCAAATTCCTCGAAAAACAGATTGTTGACAAGATGGAGGTAATGGAAGAGAACGATTGGATTTATGGCAAGAAAGTTGTTCTCGAAGCCGGAGATTCTCAAACAGTTCGTCCAGGAATGATAGTTTCGGCCCGCAAACTTCGTGACGAAAACTCGCTTCTTAAACGTAAAGATTTACGCACAGTTGAATCGCGTGATGCTGTTCCTGCAACCTCCAGCCAGATCTTACAGGGAATTACCCGTGCTGCATTGCAAACCAGCAGCTGGCTGTCTGCCGCATCTTTCCAGGAAACAACCAAAGTGCTCAATGAAGCTGCCATTCTTGGAAAAGTTGATGAACTGAGGGGATTAAAGGAAAATGTTATTGTTGGTCACCTGATTCCAGCCGGGACCGGCAATCGAAGTTTTGAGAAAATTGTCGTCGGCTCCCTGGATGATTATCAGGCCCTTATGCTTGGGAAATCCACTGAAAATGATTAAATCAAGAAAAGGATAAAAAAATGTCAGATCAAGGAAAAAAGGGAAATCAGATCAATATTGAGCTGAGTGAGGAAATTGCTCAGGGTGTTTACTCAAACCTGGCGATTATTACGCATTCAAGTTCAGAATTTGTTCTTGATTTCGTCAGGATCATGCCGGGTCTACCTAAAGCAAAGGTAAAAAGCCGTGTTATCCTGACTCCTGAGCATGCAAAGCGATTATTGTTTGCCCTTCAGGATAATATCCAGAAATATGAGGCGGTTCATGGGGTAATCAAAAACGTAGAGCGAACAGGTGGTCCGGTCATACCTATGTCCTTTGGGGGACCAACCGCGGAGGCATAAGATTTCAGGCCCTGCCATTTGGCAGGGCTTTTTTTTATATTTGTCGGCTGACATTCAATCAATCATTTATGAAGAGTTTGAAAATCATTGTTTTAGCTAAACAGGTTCCTGATACACGCAACATTGGGAAAGATGCCATGAAGGCTGATGGGACAGTTAACAGGGGTGCACTGGCAGCTATTTTTAATCCGGAGGACCTTAATGCTCTGGAACAAGCCCTGCGAATTAAAGATCGCTACCCGGAAAGTGAGATCGTAGTTCTGACCATGGGGCCGGGCCGTGCTGCAGAGATTATAAGGGAAGCCATATACAGGGGTGCCGATAAAGGGTATCTTCTGACCGACAGAAAGTTTGCCGGATCAGATACACTGGCTACTTCTTATGCACTCTCTATGGCCATCCGTAAAATGGAGCCGTATGCAATGGTTATTGCCGGCCGTCAGGCTATTGACGGCGATACTGCCCAGGTGGGTCCCCAGGTGGCTGAAAAACTCGGACTTCCTCAGGTTACCTATGTAGAAGAAATACAGGAAATAACTGACAACAAAATAGTTATAAAAAGACGTCTGGAAAGGGGTGTCGAAATAGTGAAATCATCACTGCCACTCCTTATTACTGTGCATAATTCTGCTCCTGCTTGTCGCCCCCGGCATGCCAAACGACTGATGAAATTCAAACATGCGCAAACGGTTACAGAAATGCAGGACAACAGTGAGGACTATATCAGCCTTCAGCAAGACCGACCGTACCTGAGAATCGAGGAGTGGAGTGTCGATGACGTAAAAGCTGATGATTCTATGCTTGGGCTGTCAGGCTCGCCGACAAAAGTCAAGAAGATTGATAATGTTGTATTTAAAGCAAAAGAATCCAAGGTGCTGACTGCTCAGAACGGTGATGTCGAATGGTTGGTTAAGGAGCTGATTACCAATAATACCATTGGCTAAACCGACCAATTGTTAAATTCAAAACCGGAATATTGTGAATAATATATTTATATACTGCGAAGTGGAAGAAGGCCTGGTGGCCGAAGTATCTCTTGAGTTACTGACCAAAGGCCGGTCACTAGCCAATCGGTTGAATTGCAAATTAGAAGCAATAGCTATCGGATCCGGGCTCGAAAAAGTGACGGATCAGGTTTTTCCGTATGGAGTGGATGTCATTCATATTGCCGATGATCCAAGATTATCACCTTATACCACAATGCCTCATGCTGCCATTGTAATCGGCATTTTTCGCAAAGAGGAACCTCAGATTGGATTGTTCGGTGCTTCATCCGTTGGCCGTGATCTTGCCCCCCGCGTTGCATCAGCATTGAAGTGCGGATTAACAGCCGATTGTACCCAACTTGAGATTGGCGATCATTATGAAAAGAAAACCGACACCGAGTATAAAAACCTTTTATACCAGATCCGACCAGCTTTCGGCGGAAATATTATTGCCACCATTATAAATCCTGAAACCAAACCCCAGCTCGCAACGGTAAGGGAAGGCGTGATGAAAAAGGAGATCCTTTCTGTATCTCATAAAGGAAAGGTTAAACCGGTTGCCGTGAATGAATTCGTTAACAGCACCGATTTTGCGGTTGAGATCATTGAAAGGCATATGGAGCAAAGGAAAGTCAACATTAAAGCTGCTCCTATCATAGTTGCCGGCGGATATGGTGTCGGGTCAAAAGAGAACTTCGAACTTCTTTTTGAACTGGCTAACCTGCTCGGAGGCGAAGTGGGTGCTTCACGTGCAGCCGTGGATGCCGGATTTGTTGACCATGAACGGCAAGTTGGACAGACAGGTATAACCGTTCGCCCTAAACTTTATATTGCCTGCGGGATATCCGGACAAATTCAGCACAGGGCCGGGATGGAGGAATCTGCAATGATTATTTCCATCAACAGTGATCCGCACGCACCCATCCATAGTATTGCAGATTATGCAATTGTGGGAGAAGTATCCGAAGTGATACCGAAAATGATCAGGTATTACAAAAAAAATTCCAAGTAATTAAAATCAGAACCATGGCAAATTTTTATACAGAAAACCAGGATTTGCAATTCCAACTTTCTCATCCATTGATGAAGAAAATTGTGACTTTAAAAGAATATGGGTTTGCTGACAGGGATAAATTCGATTATGCCCCTCTTGATTATGAGGATGCCGCTGATACCTATCATAAAGTGCTCGAAATTATAGGAGAAATCTGTGAAACAACCATTGCCCCCAATGCCGAATCGGTTGATCATGATGGGCCTCAGTTGATTGATAACGCGGTTCATTATGCCCGGGGAACTCAGGAAAATCTGAAAATGCTCAATCAGGCCGGCCTTATCGGAATGTCACTACCCAGAAAATATGGTGGTCTGAATTTTCCTATAACTCCGTATGTTATTGCAGCAGAGCTTGTTTCAAGAGCCGATGCCGGATTTGCGAATATCTGGGGATTACAGGATTGTGCTGAAACAATCCATGAATTTGGTTCAATTGATGTTAAGAATGAATTCCTTCCGCGATTTCAGTATGGGGCCACCGCAGCCATGGACCTTACCGAGCCGGATGCGGGATCAGATCTGCAATCGGTACAACTGAAAGCCCATTATGATCAGGGGCGCGATATTTGGATACTGAATGGTGTAAAGAGATTTATTACCAACGGTGACGCTGATATTTCCCTGGTTTTAGCCCGTTCTGAAGAGGGCACATCCGATGGGCGCGGTTTATCTCTGTTTGTGTTTGACCGGAAAGACGGGGGACTGGTCGTTCGCCGCATTGAGAACAAGCTTGGTATCAAAGGATCTCCTACCTGTGAACTGGTTTTCAAGAATGCTCCGGCCAAACTGATTGGCGACCGGCGGATGGGCTTGATTAAGTATGTTATGGCCCTGATGAATTCTGCACGATTGGGGATCGGCGCTCAATCGGTTGGAATATCCGAAGCTGCCTACCGCGAAGCTCTGAAATATGCAGGCGAACGGGAACAGTTTGGAAAACCGATTGTCCAGTTTCCGGCAGTTTATGAAATGCTTACGGTTATGAAGGTGAAACTTCAGGCCAGCCGTGCCCTCTTGTATGAAACAGCACGCTTTGTTGATGTATACAAGGCCTACGCTAATCATAGCGAACACCGTAAACTCGAAAAAGAGGAACGGGATGAAATGAAATATTATCAGCGACTTGCTGATGTTTATACACCCTTGATAAAACTGATGGCCAGCGAATACTGCAATCAGATTGCCTATGATGCAATCCAGATTCACGGAGGTACCGGTTTTATGAAGGATTTTCCTGTCGAACGGTTATATCGCGATGCCCGGATAACCTCTATTTATGAGGGAACCAGCCAGTTACAGGTGGTAGCAGCCATCCGCGGGGTAACCACCGGTATTTACCTTTCGAAAATCCGCGAATATGAAAACCTCAAAGTGAGCCCGGACCAGGAATTGCTTAAGAAACGCCTCATCGAGATGACAACCGAATATGAACATGCGATCCTGAAAGCTCAAAAATCAGAAGAAGGAGAATATCTGGATTTTCATGCCCGGAGGTTGGTTGAGATGGCCGCTCATATCATTATGGGTTATTTACTTCTTTTGGATAGTGAAAGAGATCCGGTATACAGGGATTCAGCCAGAATTTTTATTCAACGGGCTCAGTCATGGAACCGCGAAAGAATGCTGTTTATTCACCAATTTGAACCGAATGATCTGGGCCTTTATAAAATGGATGTGATGAAATTGTAATGCCATGTCTTATCGGATCGGTTTTATCGGAGCAGGCAGGGTAGCCTGGCATTTGGCACCTGCATTGAAGAATTCCGGACATCGGATTCTTCAGGTAATCAGTAAGTCAGCCTTATCGGCACAAAAGCTTGGGGATCGGGTAGGATGTGAACATACCGACAAGATCACCAAACTGGACAGGGATATTCAAATTCTGTTCTTAACCGTTGCAGATCATGCACTTGTTGAGTTGATCAATGATATCAGCGATTATCGTGGAATCGTGGTGCATACCAGCGGTACTTTCTCTTCTATGCGTTTTGTCTGCCAGAAATACAAGTATGGAGGAATGTATCCCCTGCAGACATTCTCTATCGGCAAACCTCTGGACTTGTCTAATGTTCCTGTTTTCATTGAAGGATGTGAACCAGCCGTAACGGAAGTCCTGGTAAATTTAGCCTCGGGATTTTCGAGCGAGGTGCATGTGGTTGGACATGAGGAACGCAGGTGGATGCACCTGGCTGCCGTATGGTCCAATAATTTTACCAATCATATGCTGACCAATGCATACGGTATCATGAATGAACATTCCCTTCCGGTGAAATGGCTGGAGCCATTAATCCGTGAAACTTTTAATAAGGCAATTGAATTGGGTCCGCTAAAATCCCAGACCGGACCTGCTGTACGACATGATCAGCAGACCCTCAAAAAGCACGTCGATCTATTATCTTACTCCCAGGAATTACAGGTACTTTATAAACGTTTAAGTGATTCCATTCAGAATGTTTCAACCGCTTCAAAAGGCGATCGATTATGAGTTTTTTTAAGGAAGACCTAAGAAATATCAAAGCATTTGTCTTTGATGTTGATGGTGTTATTTCAACCAATCAGGTGCTCCTGCATGCGTCAGGAGATATGATGCGATCAGTTAATACGAGGGATGGTTTCGCCATAAAAACAGCCATCGAGGCGGGTTTTAAAGTTGGAATCATAACCGGAGCACGGTCAGAATCATTGAAGGGAAGGTTTAAAGACCTGGGAACAGAAGATGTTTTTCTTGGTTCTTTGGATAAAATAGTTGATCTTAAGACTTTTGTAACAAAATACCAGCTGGAATTAAGCCAGGTTCTATATATGGGAGATGATGTCCCGGATCTCAGAGCCATGAAGGAGGTGGGCATGCCCACTTGTCCCAATGATGCAACCAATGAAGTACAGGCAGTTTCCAGGTATATTTCCAACTATCCGGGAGGCCATGGTTGTGTCAGGGATGTAATTGAGCAGGTATTGCGAACCCAGGGATTCTGGAACTACCATTAATGACCGGATATGAGTGTAACAGGAGCATTCAGGATTTTCAGGCTTCCAAATCTTTTGATGGTTGCTGCAACCATGTACCTGATGCGCTGGTCGGTTATAAAACCGCTTCTTGGGGTTTATGGAATTGATCTGCAAATCTCTGAACCAGCGTTTCTCGGATTGGTGTTATCCACTGTTTTAATTACCGCTGCCGGCTATGTGATTAATGATTACCATGATGTCAGGGCCGACCAAATCAATAAACCCAAAAAGGTGGTGGTTGACATACATGTTAGCAGGAGATTGGCATTGTTTCTTCATTGGTTGCTTAATTTTATCGGGGTTTCAGCGGGCGTAACCTTTTCAATAATTTACCATGTTCCCTGGATGATTCTTATTTTTACCGGCGCTCCGCTTTTGCTCTGGTATTATTCCGTCAGACTGAAACATATGTTGCTGGCAGGAAATCTTGCCGTTTCATTGCTGACTGCCACAGTACCCTTGCTGGTTATCCTGTTTGAGTATCCTTTACTGGCCCGGAATTACCGTTTCGACCCTGTGTTTTTTCCGCATGGATTGATTGCAATCCTGATATGGGTAGGTGCATTTGCCTTTTTTGCTTTCATGACCAATCTGATCCGTGAAATAATTAAAGATGCTCAGGATATTGAAGGAGACAGGGAGCTTGATAGCCAGACATTGCCAATTTCATGCGGATTGAAGAAAACCAAAGGAGTAATAATCGTAATTACCGTTTTTACAGCACTGGTTTTGGGATTCTTTTTCCTGACTTACCTGAAAGACTGGATCAGTCTGGCTTACTATATACTGGCACTTTTATTGCCATTTGCCTTCCTAATCATCAGAACCCTGAAATCATCAGATACCAGAGATTTTAATTTTTTAAGTCAGTGGGTTAAGTTGATCATGCTTCTGGGCTTGCTTTATGCCCCGGTGGCACACTGGATCATCAGGAATTATTTAAACCGATGAAGCGATTCAGCGACTATTTGCAGGATTACCGAATCTTTCTGGCTTCACGGTCACCCAGAAGGCAGTCATTGCTAACCCAGGCAGGGATTCCATTTGAGGTTTGGTTAAAAGAGGAAGTGGCCGAAGATTATCCGCCGGATCTGAGTCCATCCGATGTAGCAATTTTCCTTTCAAGGTTGAAAGCCAATGTTTATCGTAATGAACTTGGCCCGAAGGATATCCTGATAACTGCTGACACTATTGTGGTGCTCGGTTCAAGAATCCTGGGAAAGCCTGTTGACCGCACTGATGCGATAAAGATGCTCAGTGAACTGTCGGGAAAGCCGCATGAGGTTATTACCGGTCTTTGTCTGACCTCTTTGGCGAAAGAATCAGCATTTATTGCCAGCACAATCGTATGGTTTGACCACCTTGAACAGTCGGAAATAGAGGAATATGTAGATGAATTCAGCCCATATGATAAAGCTGGTTCTTATGGAATCCAGGAGTGGATCGGTTACATGGGAATTCACCGGATTGAAGGGTCTTACTTCAATGTGATGGGATTGCCGATACAGCGGTTGTACAAAGAACTTCAGAGCTTTACGGGATACAAATCAACAAGAAACAAATAAAATCATCATGAAAAAGTTATCGTTTGTATTAATCATCTTCCTTCTTACAGGATCAATACTGCGATCAGAGGAGGGAATGTGGATACCGCTGCTGCTTAAAAAGTATAAAATTGAGGATATGCAGCGAGCCGGATTTAAACTGACCGCTGAGGATGTCTATTCCGTCAATCAGGCTTGTCTGAAAGATGCGATTGTTATTTTTGGCGGCGGATGTACAGCTGAGTTGATTTCGGGAGAAGGATTGCTCATAACCAATCATCATTGTGGCTATGGGAATATTCAGCGACATAGTACCGTTGAACATGATTATCTGACCGATGGTTTTTGGGCAATGACGAGGGGAGAGGAGTTACCCAATCCAGGATTGAGCGTAACATTCCTGATTCGGATTGAAGATGTTACGGAATCCTCGCTGGCGGGTGTAACTTCAACGATGAACTCATCTGACCGTGAAAAAGCAATTCAGGAAAATATAAAAAAGATCCAGGCGGATACCGTTAAAGGATCAGCGTATTCAGCCAAGGTGGCCCCGTTTTTCGGTGGTAACCAGTATTTTCTTTTTGCTTATGAAGCTTATCAGGATGTACGCCTGGTTGGTGCACCTCCAAGTGCAATCGGTAAATTCGGCGGAGAAACTGATAACTGGATCTGGCCAAGGCACACAGGTGATTTTTCTTTATTCAGGATTTATGCAGGGCCCGATAATCGTCCGGCTCCATATTCCCCAAGCAATGTACCCTATAAGCCAAAGAAATTCTTTCCGATCAGCTTGCGCGGCGTCGAAAAGGGTGATTTCACGATGGTTTTCGGGTACCCTGGCCGTACTACAGAATATATTCCATCCTTCGTGATTGAGAATCAGGTAAACTATTCTATCCCGGCTTCGATTGATCTTAGAACCAAACGGCTTGATGTGATCACTGCAGCTATGGAAAACAGTCCTAAAATCAGGATACAGTATTCGGCAAAGAAATCCGGGATAGCTAATTCCTGGAAAAAAAATCAGGGAGTTTTGCTTGGGTTAAAAAAGGTTGGGGCGATTGACCGGAAAAAGGAATTTGAGATTCGGTTTCAGGAGTGGATAGGGGCGGATGCCGAAAGGCGCGATCAATATGGAGCTTTATTGGGACAATATAAGGACATTGTCACCAAACAGGCTCCTTTTGCATTAGCAATTACTTATGCCCGTGAAGCCGGTGAGGCTGCCGAGATCATTGGTTTTGCCGGCAGGTTTGACTCCCTCATGGACCTTGCAGTTAAAGGAAAGCTTGAAGAAGTTAAAAAACTGGTAGATCGGTTGAAGCCGAGGGTAGTATCGTATTTTAAGGATTACAATGCCCCGACAGACCAAAAATTGCTGGCTGTGATGATGCAAGCTTATGCAAAAGGGATAACTACGGATTTTCAGCCGGACCTGTTAAAGCAAATCCTGGTTGATTTTAAGGGTGATTTTGAAAAATACGCGAAATCAGTATTTGACGAATCTATACTGGACAGCGAGCAAGATGTAAACCTTATGTTGACAAAGTTCAACTCAAAATCGGCAAAAAAACTTTCAAACGATCCGGCATTTTTGATGTTCAAGAGCTTGCAGAAATTGCAGAATGAGTTGATCAATCCTGGTTTAGCTAAGGGTCAGGATCTGTTACCCGAACTGCAAAGGAAATATATGAAAGCACAAATGGAGATGCAACCGGAAAAGCTGTTTTATCCCGATGCTAACTCAACGCTAAGGATAACTTACGGAAAGGTTGATGATTTTATGCCTGCCGATGGTATTCAATACAAACATATTACTACACTTGATGGTATTATGGAGAAGGACAATCCGGAGATTTATGATTACCGTGTGCCTGAAAAGCTTAAACAACTTTATCTGGCGAAAGATTACGGCCAGTATGTTTCTGATCATACCGTACCGGTTTGCTTTATTGCATCCAACCACACATCTGGGGGCAACTCCGGTAGTCCGGTTATAAATGCTGATGGTCAGCTTATTGGAATTAATTTTGATAGAAATTGGGAGGGAACGATGAGCGATATTATGTATGATCCGGATCTGTGCAGGAATATCAGCCTCGATATTCGCTATGCACTTTTCATTATAGATAAATTTGCGGGAGCTACGTACCTGATCAACGAAATGCAGCTTGTCAGATAACCTGCTTACACTAAAAACAAACAAAGGGATGGTTTCAAGCCATCCCTTTGTTTGTTAAATTGAGCCGTTAGTCACTTTTTTTTGATTATTGACCTGTTAATTTTGTTTATTAACAATTTTTTTATTTCTTTGTTAACTTTCTTCCGATTAACGAACTGGCAATAGTTAATCCTGAAAAAGAGCAAAAGGTAACCCGTAATTCGAAAAAAAATCGTAGGGCGGGCTAACAGGTTGAAAAAATGGAAGGTTTGCAAAAGGGAAAAGACTGGTTACGTGGAAATATCAGACGCGTACCAGTTGAATACAGGGAATCATTTTTGCGTGAAACAGGGACAGACAACCTGATCCGATTACGACTCTTATGCATTGTTCTGATTGTCTTGTCCGTTTTGTTTTTTGTGAAACCGGGAGTTCTTGAGGCTGAATCCGCATCGTTGCCTATCTCCCCGTTTATAATGAATCTACTTTTCAGCAGTATTACCGTATTAACTTTAGCAGGTTCACAGGTAATTCTCACAAAACTTAATAGTTGCCCTGTCTGGTTGATTCGTTTACCTGTGATTCTGGTTGCTGTGTGCCAATTATGGTGGGGGTGTTATACCGGAAGTCTTCATCCGTTTGGTTTGACCCCTACGATCTATTTCATGATTTGTTTGTTTGTCGTTTCCTCCGTTTTTATCCTGTCCGTTGCTGAAACCATCGGGATTATGCTAAACGGGCTTCTTGCGTTTTATTGGTTCCATTTCTCTTCAGCCAGCGCAACCGTTATTACGGCGGGGTCATTATCCGGATTATTATTTTTTCTCAGTGTTGCGTTTTTCGTTTCGAGAGTAGTTTATTATAGGCGACTCTCTGCTTTTTTGAATTGGGAGAATATCTCCTCCATGAACAGCACTTTGAAATGGGAAATAAAGAAACATAAGCAAACTCTTCAGGAATTAGAGGCAATTAAGAATGACCTGGACCAGCAGGTAAGCGAAAAAACCAGTTATCTAAGGGATACCAACAAACGATTACAGGAAGAAATTGCTGAAAGGAGCTATGCTGACAAGGTGAGAACTGTTCTATATCGCATTTCGGGTTTTGTAAACCAAAACAGCAGTTTGACAGATATAATCAGAAGTATACATGAGCAATTAAGGCAAATACTTGATGTGACCAATTTTATGGTTGGCACTTATGATTCCGATCGCCTTGTCATTGAGCCTGTTTACCAGGAAAACTCTACCGAGTCATTTGAAAGATATCGACTGGGACGGACATTAAGTTCTTACGTTATCCGTCATAAGAGATCTTTACTAGTCAATAAGAAGGGCATACGGGAATTGGTAGTAGCCGGGGAGGTCGAAATTATAGGTGTTCCTGCCGACAGTTGGCTCGGGGTACCCTTGATGGTTGACGACCGGGTAGTCGGAATAGTTATGGTGCAGAGTTATAAATCAAAAATGATTTACGATCAGTCGGACTTGCAATTGCTGGAATATGTCAGTGAACATCTTGCCCTGGCTATCGATCGTTATGAGGTACAATCCAAGCTGATCAAAGCCAAGGAGCAGGCCGAGGAGAGCGACCGGTTGAAATCAGCTTTTCTATCCAACCTTTCTCATGAGATCCGCACCCCGATGAATGCCATTTTGGGATTTTCAGAAATGATGGCAGAATCTGATACCACAGATATACAGCGGCAACAATATACTTCGCGTGTTCAGGAAAATGGCCACCGTCTTCTGACTACTCTGACCAAGATGATTGAATTGGCAAAACTTCAGGCTCATCAAATGCCCTTCGATATTCAGGATTTGCAGGTTGAACAGGTATTTTCAGTTTTGAGAGACGAAATCAATCCGATTATTTGCTTATTTAAGAAAACGGATTTGGAAATTCGGTTTGTTTGCGATTCGAAGGCGGAAAAATTGTCCTTTTTAGCTGATCCAACACGCTTTAAGCAGTTAGTTCTTTGTCTGGCAGAGAATGCAGTCAAGTTCACTGACCATGGATATATGGAAATTGGGTGCCGGAAATACGACCAGAGACAATTATTGTTTTGGGTTAAGGATTCGGGTATTGGAATGAATAATAGCGATTTAGAACATATTTTCGAATGGTTCATCAAAGGCCAGAAGGCCAGTGAAAACCTCTATGAGGGCACTGGGTTAGGTTTGACCGTTACCAAGCTGATCGTGGAATTAATGAATGGACAGATTTGGGCTGAATCTGAACCAGGTAAAGGTTCCTGTTTCTATTTTACGCTTCCGGCAGTTATGCCAGAATCGATCAAAATGATACCCGAAAGAAGGGATCGCCACGATTCCTTCGGAACCGAACATTCGGTTCATGCCAGCTAAACCGGACCAGATTTTCGGAATCTGATTTTTGTCATACCTTTTACTAATAAACATCATGTTTGCCTTTTTTGTTTTGGTATACTTTTAACAGACTTAATAAGTGCCTGATTATTATTAAGAATAACGCAAAAAATTGAATTTAAAGGAGAACAAAAATGGCTGATGTTCAACAGATTATTAATGATGTTACCAAGGTTTACGGAAAGGAACGAAAGGCATTGATGCCGATTCTTCAAGCCGTAGTAAAAACCAAAAATTACCTGGATGACCAGGATCTCATTTCCATTTCAAAGGCTTTGGATCTTTCCGCTGCCGAAGTTTTCGGGACAGCAAGTTTTTATACATTTCTGGATATAGTTCCCCGAGGGAAAAATGTGATCCGGGTATGTAAAACAATCTCGTGCCACATGGCTGGTAAGGATGAAATTATCCATGCCATCGAAGAGACCTTGAATGTAAAAACCGGAGAAACTACGGTAGATAAAAAATTCACCCTCTTAAATGCCAATTGCCTTGGATGGTGCCATAAGGGTCCGGTCATGCTGATCAATGATAAGATTTTCCCGGATCTGACTGCAGCGAAGGCCATAGAGATTCTGCAAAATTACCAGGAAGAAGAATAGTTTTCAGGAACCAAAAGCAATAGAAAAAAATGGAAAATTCAAGACCGAAACGGGTTGATATTATATTCCTGATGGAAGGGATTGTTCCGATAAAAGTTGTTGAGACGACTATTAAAAAGAGTCCGGATGACATTATACTTGAGATGATCGATTCAGGATTAAAGGGCCGAGGGGGTGCCGGATTTCCAACAGGTTTGAAATGGAAATTTACCCGGAACGAGGACAGCTACGATAAGTATGTGATTTGTAATGCCGACGAAGGGGAACCGGGAACATTTAAAGATCGTGAGATACTTGACCGCGTTCCTGAAAAAGTATTTGCCGGGCTAGCCATTTGCGGTTATACTATAGGCGCCCGTGAGGGGTTTATTTATCTGAGGGGAGAGTATAACTTCCTTCTCCCGACTTTAAATGAAAAACTCATTTTATTTAATGAAGGGTTGAAAAAAATCGGATTAGACTTTTCCATTCAGATGCGTTCAGGGAGTGGAGCCTATATCTGCGGAGAAGAAAGTGCCTTGTTTGAATCGATGGAAGGAAAACGCGGAGAACCACGAAATAAACCTCCATATCCCACCGTAGCCGGATATTTAGGAAAACCTACCGCAATCAATAACGTTGAAACTCTCGTTTATGCGTTCATGATTGCGCGTATCGGACCTGAAAAGTTCAAGGAGATGGGAACAAAAGATTCGAGAGGATCAAAGGTTTTCTCAATTTCCGGGGATACACCGAAAGCTGGTATTTCTGAACTGGAACTGGGTATGACAGTTCAGCAATTTGTCGACGAATTTGGAGATGGAGACACTAAGGCAGTCCAGGTTGGAGGAGCTTCAGGCGGTTGTGTGCCGAGAAAGATGTTTAAGGAAACAATCATTGGTTATGAGGGAATTCCAACGGGAGGTTCCATGATGCTTTTCAACAGCAGCCGGTCCATGTATAATGTTTTGCATGATTTCCTGGAATTCTTCACGGAAGAATCTTGCGGACAATGCACTCCGTGCCGTGTCGGTTGTCAGCAGTTATTAAAGGGTATCGAAGCTGTAAAACGGGGAGAGAAAAGCCCGATTTATCTCGAAGACCTGAAAAAACTGGCGAAAACCATGAAGGTTGCCGCAAAATGTGGGCTTGGCCAATCCGTTGCAAATCCATTTGTATCCATTGTATCCAATTTCAAAGAGGAAATTATTTATTAAGCCAAAATCGGAAGAATCATGAGTAAATATTTGGTAAACCTTTCAGTTAATGATATTCCGGTTTCAGTGCCGGAAGGAACGACCATTCTCGCTGCTGCAAAGAAACTTGATTTCAAAATTCCAACCTTGTGCTACCACGAAGACCTTTGTGTAGCCGGTAATTGCAGAGTTTGTGTTGTTGAACAGGTTGGAGCAAGAGCCCTTGTTGCAGCTTGTGCAACACCTGTTTCCGAAGGCATGCAGATCCATACAAACAGTGCCACCGTGAGAACGGCACGTAAAACGATCATCGAGCTGTTGCTATCGGAGCATAATGCAGACTGCACCAAGTGCTATAAGAATGGAAATTGTGAATTGCAGAGCCTGGCACATGAATATCGGGTTGGTGATCATGTTTTCATTGATCTGGTTAATGGCAAGCGGAGGGTGATTGATGACCTTTCACCATCTATTATAAAGGATGACAGCAAGTGTATCCGTTGCCAGCGCTGTGTCAGAACCTGCGCTGAACTTCAGGGAGTTTCAGCTCTTACCGTTGCATACAAGGGAGACCGTCAGAAAATATCAACCTTTCTGGATCATCCGCTTGTTGAGGTGGTTTGTACCAATTGCGGACAGTGTGTAAATCGCTGCCCGGTTGGAGCATTGATTGAAAAAACCTATGTCGAGGAGGTTTGGGATGCAATTAATAACCCGAACAAGCATGTAGTGGTTCAAACTGCCCCTGCTGTACGTGTTGCTATCGGTGAAGAACTTGGTTATAATCCGGGCGAAAGACTAACCGGAAAGATGGTTACGGCACTTAAAAGGCTTGGGTTTGATTCGGTTCTGGACACTGATTTTACTGCGGATCTGACTATTCTCGAGGAGGGAACTGAATTACTAACCCGTCTTAAGAGAGCTTTGGTTGACAAAGATACCAGCGTAGCTTTGCCGATGACGACCTCGTGCTCACCAGGATGGATCAAGTTTATTGAACATACATTCCCGGAATTTCTGCCGAACGTTTCAACCTGCAAATCGCCGCAGCAAATGTTTGGAGCGTTGGCAAAAACCTATTATGCTCAGAAAAAGGGGTTAAAAGCTCAGGATATCTGTGTCGTGTCAATCATGCCTTGTACAGCAAAAAAATATGAAGCCAACCGTCCGGAAATGCGGTCGAGCGGTTATAAGGATGTAGATTTTGTGCTGACTACCAGAGAGCTGGGAATGATGATCAAACAGGCTGGAATTAATTTCCAGAACCTCGAAGATTCACAATATGATAGCATCATGGGTGAATCTACTGGTGCTGCAGTTATCTTCGGAGTTACCGGTGGTGTAATGGAAGCAGCATTAAGAACGGTATACGAAGTTGTTACGGGCAGGGAAGTGCCTTTCAATAACCTGAACATCCTGCCAGTTCGCGGTATGGAAGGAGTAAAAGAAGCTAAGGTGAAAATAGAAGGCTGTTTGCCGGAATGGAAATTCCTGGATGGAATTGAAGTTTCATGTGCCGTAGCACATGGTCTGGCGAATGCACGGAAACTGATGCAGGCGGTTAAGGAAGGCAGGGTACATTATCATTTCATCGAGATCATGGCTTGTCCGGGTGGTTGCCTTGGTGGCGGAGGTCAGCCGATTCCAACCAATGAAGAAATCCGGGCTAAAAGAGCTGCCGCTATTTATGAAGAAGATGAAGGGCTGCCGCTGCGCAAATCTCATGAGAATCCGGAAATAAAAATGATCTATGAGGAATACCTGGGAGCTCCAAATAGCCATAAATCTCACGCATTGCTGCACACCCATTACTTAGCCAGAAAACGTTACTAAGGTTTGTAAAACTGGTAGAGGAAGCCAAGGAGACTATTTTTGAAATAGTCTCCTTCCGGGAACAGGTTCAATTTTCAGGGTAGTATTGCTTGTTATTATCTGATTATGTAAGTTTGACTAAATTAATTCTGATTATCATGAACTTACCCGAGAAGACGGTCGAAAGACTTAGCGAATACAGGAGAACCTTGCTGGTTTGCCTGAACCAGGGGAAGAGCCATATTTTTTCCCATGAGCTTGCAGCACTTATGCATAATACTGCTGTTCAGGTCCGTCGTGATATGATGCTGATGGATTTTACGAGTATGCAGCGTAAGGGATATGCGATCAAAGAGCTTATTGATGCAATCGGTGAATTGATTGACACAGCCGAAGGATTGAATGTTGCCGTGGTTGGTGCCGGTAATCTCGGCCGGGCTATAACCGGATATTTCCGTGGTAAGCGATCGAAGTTGAATATTGTGGCTACATTTGACATTGATCCTGAAAAGATTGGGCGCATGATTGCAGGAGTTAAGTGCTATTCCCTGGATGATTTTCAGAAACTTGTCAATGAACTGCAGATATCCATTGCAATACTCACAGTGCCGCCCGAGCATTCACGCAATACTGCTGATTTTATAGCTGCTAATGGAATAAAAGGCATTCTTAATTTTACTACGGTTCCGCTGAACATGCCCCCGCATGTCTATCTCGAGGAATATGATATGATAACTTCGTTGGAGAAAATCGCTTATTTTGTAAAACATCATCAGGGATGGTAAATTTCCCTGACTGCTGACTTTACCTCTTCGGATGATCCTTCTGAAGTGCTTACAGATCTGATGATTTGCAGCGGATTATGGTTTAGAAAGATAATCTCCTGACCTAGCTTAACCGCTTCATCGATATCATGTGTCACAAAAATGACCGTTCGGCCGTCTTCCTTCCATATTTTCAGAAATGAATCCAGGATATTGTATTTCAGGGTATTGTCGAGATTCTGGAAGGCTTCATCCATCAGAATAAGGCTGCCTGGGAAGGCAAATGCACGGGCAATTGACACCCGCTGTTTCATGCCGCCGCTTAATTGGTACGGATAAAAAGCTTCCTCATTTTCAAGGCCGACCAGGCGGATAAATTTCCTGGCGGTTTCAATGGCCTTGCTGCGAGGTATTTTGTCAATCAAGGGGAAAAGAACATTGACAAGAACTGTTTTCCACGGCAAAAGGCGGGTTTCCTGGAAGATGAACGAAATATTTTCTTCCGGAAAACCACTGACGGATCCGGAATCCGCCCGGGTGATCCCTCCCATAAGATTAAGCAGAGTCGTTTTACCGCAGCCAGATGGGCCGAACAGACAGGTAATAGAGCCGGGTTTGAATTCCAGGGAGAATTGATCCAGGATGACCCGATCGTTGTAAGATTTTGCAATATTTTCGAGTTTCAGGCTCATTTTTTCCATCTTATCGAACGCTCTTCAACTAACCGGATAATCCATTCAAAAATGGCACTGACGAGAATAGCAATCACCGTCCATGCTATTACCTCCGAAACAAGCAGGTAACTTTGGGCATCCTGCATCATTGCACCGATCCCGTACCGCGGTTGGCTGAGGACTTCGCCGATGATCACTGCCCTCCATCCGAAGCCGATAGCGGTGGACATCCCGCTGTAAAGATAGGGTAGGATCGAAGGCCAATAAATGTCTGTCAAAATCCTCCTCTTTTTAACATGGTACAGATTGGCCATCTGGATAAAGGACGTGTCAGTTTCACGGATTCCCTGACTGATATTGATAGCCAGGATAGGGAACATGGTGAGAAATCCGATAAAGACCGGAACCTGTTCAGCCTTAAACCAGATGAGAGCCAGTAAGATGATCGCTACTACCGGGGTTGAACGCAAGGTAATTAAAACTGGTTTGAATCCGGCTTCGATTCCGGAATTTAACCCGGCGGGGATCCCGATGAGGATGGCTCCGGTAAAGGCGAAAAGGAACCCGATAAGCCCGCGGAAAAGTGTAGATCCTAAAGCTGAAAGGAAATCAGGCTTCCCGGCAATGCTGATCAACGAGGTTACGGTATCGCCGGGACCAGGCAGGATTTGCCGTGAGTTGAACGATCTGGATAGCCATTCCCACCCGATTATCAGGAGCACAATGACACACAGGCTAATAATCCGGTTTCTGACAGATGAATTGTTCATCGGGTAATTTGCCGCCAACGGCGTTCGGATTAAAAGTAAAAAAAACTTGAAGGTACTGTCCAATTTCGGGCCTTATTTCAGAAGCATACCTGAATTTCAGGTTGCATCCGGGGATCGAGTTTACGGCTATTGCAGGATCCGGCAGGATTTTATGGAAAACAATCCTTCCGGCAGCCTGTTCCGGATGTAAATTAACCTGGTCAATCGAACGGTTCCAGGCTTCACAGATTTTTCTGATCCAATCCGGATGATCGCGGATGAAGTCCTTCCTTCCCATCAGGGCAGTTTGGGGCATCGCGGGATTTCCGGGAAAGGCTTTTGCCCATTCAGTATTCAGATCCATTATTTGAAGGATCAAAGGATTCCGGGCCCGGGCCAGACTGATCAGTGGCTCCGAAATTACGGCGAGTTCGGCCTGACCTGCACTGACCGCATTTGCGAGATCGATATGTGTCGGAAAGGAGTAATCCAGTATAACATCCTGGTCTGGTTTAAATCCATGAATTTTAAGCAGATAGCGAAAAAGAATATCGGGAGTGGTTCCTTTGCCCATCAGGAAAATTCTCTTGTTTTTAAGAGACTGCCAGCCGTTTATGCTGGTGTCGGACCCAAAAAGGTAAAGTGTACCCCAAACGGGAATTGCAATAACCTGATAAGGAACCCCTTTGTTGTAGAGAATAGCCCCCATGTTGAGAGGAAGCACGGCCAGTTCCGGCTTGTCTTTTAGTATTCTGGCCCTTACCAGCATAGGCTCATCAAGGATTTCGATATCCAATTTCTCCGGAATGACCTGATCCGGGCTGTCGATCAGGTAAATCATACCCATTGCAGAGGGGCCTTTCAGAGTCAGGAGCGACACACTCTCCTCCTTTACCTGTCCGGAATGGCAACCGGTAAGGATCAGCACCAGAACCAGACAAACAGCGGGTAATCTTTGCATACTATTCCGAAAAAAATCAGATTTTCTGCACCCGGATTGCACTGATTGATTTGTTGGTAACCAGGCGGATCAAATAAATTCCGGGTACCACCGGATTCTGGTTTTCATCATCGCCCGCCCAGGTAAACCGGTTTTCGCCCACAGTAAAGGAACCCTGGTGAAGTACTTTAACCTGTTTGCCCGACATATCATAAGCCGACAGTTCTCCGGTCATGTTCTGATGAAAACTAAACGTTACCTGCAATTGTATACTGAATGGGTTTGGATAGGCTTTAATATCTATCTGACTATAAGCTATTGGATTAGTGCCTTCAGCTGCCGGAAGTGGGATTGTGAACATCGACCTGCCAAAAGTGGCAGCAGTAAGCATGCGGGTAGGCGCATGAAGATAGAGGTCAAGGACCGGAACTTTTGGTAATCCGGTTCCATAGATCTCCCAGGTTAAGCCTTCGTTTTGGGTTATAAACACTCCTCCATCGGTACCAATATACCAGGTGCCTTTACGAACCGGATCCACGACGATGCTGTTTACCGGAAAATCCGGAAGGTTCCCCGAGATGTCTTCCCAGGTCTGACCGTTATTGGTTGTCCGATAAACGTGCGGCAGGTAGGAATCCCAGCGGTATCCTGAAATTGTGACGAATGCCACTGCTATGTCGAAAGGACTGGTCTGAACACAGGTGATCCACCGGTCAGGGAGGTTGGCTGAGATGTTAGTCCAGGTGGTAGCACCATTTAAGGTATTCCAGACGTTTCCATCATCTGTTCCAACATAGATTATATTGGCATCCAGGGGGGATACTGAGATGGTTGTGAGGGTTCCATAATTGACATTAACACCCGGACCATTGGTCAGATCGCTGGATACCGGCCGCCAGGACTGCGCACGGTTGGTTGATTTGTACAAACGGTGTGATCCAAAATAAAGAATCGAGGGATTTTGCGGATCCAGTTCGAGCGGACTTTTCCAGTTCATGCGGTCGCCACCGCTGATTCCCTGAGTGCCACCCAGGAAACTGGATGCGCCATCAATCGACCGTCCTAATCCGCCATATTGATACTGGGCATATACATAATTATTATCGGTGGGATCTACCTTGACCACAAAACCATCACCGCCATAAATCGATTGCCAGCGGTTTATCATCCCGTTAGTCACTCTGATGGTCCCGTTATCCTGGGTTCCGCCGTAATACCGATCCGGATTCATGTAATCCACCTCGCAGGTATAAAATTGGGTAATCGGCAGATTTTCAATATGAAACGAAGTGGTTCCCGCGGATTTGGAAACATATAGCCCTCCATCGCTGCACAGCAATGACAGGGCATTATCCTTTGGATGAACAAACACACCATGCATATCAACATGTGCTGAGCTGAAAGTATTTGCCCAGGAAGTGCCTCCATTTGTAGTTTTATAAGCCTGGAGGCCAGAAACATAAGCGATGTTCGGATTAATCGGATCGACATCTATTTCACTGAACCACCACCAATAGTATGTATTTTCACCTAATTCAGCGGTCCTTGACCAGGTATCTCCACCGTTAATGGTTTTGTATATCCCTTCCAGGTATCCGGTTGAATCTGTGTATGTTGCGTATAATACTGATGGATTTGAATCTGAAATATCGATTCCGATACGGCCAACATCACCTTTCGGCAAACCATTCAGGAGTTCCGACCAGGTATCCCCACCGTCGGCCGACCGCCACAGGCCGCTGGTTTTACCGCCGTAGCTCCGATAGGGTGGGCGCCGGGTTCTTTCCCACATAGCTGCATACAGGATTTTACTGTTTTGCTGATTGATACAGAGATCTGAGGCTCCGGTTGAATCGGTCAGGTAGAGAATCTTTTCCCATGTAGTCCCTCCATCTTTTGTTCGAAAGATTCCCCGTTCTGCATTATAGGAGAAAAGATGACCCATGGCTGCCACATAAACCGTATCAGGATTCAGTGGGTCAATTTTAACCCGGGCGATACTCCCTGCGGAAGTTAGTCCTCTTTGTGTCCAGCTAGCTCCAGCATCGCTGGATTTATATATGCCGTAACCTTCATAAGTATGCGAACCTCCGCCGGCATTGGGTTCACCAGTTCCGACAAAAAGTACATCCGGATTGGTTTTTGAAATATCCATGTCTCCAATGGACAGTGCTACAGCATTATCGAATATTGGTGTCCAGTTTGTCCCAAGGTTTGTCGATTTAAAGATGCCTCCCGATGCAGATCCGAGGTAGATGGTGTTTTTATCATTTGCCGGCATCTCAATATCGGTGATGCGCCCGCCAATATTTACGGGTCCCACAAGTGCCCAACTCTCCTGACCCGATTTTAATCCATTTTTTTCCATGGCCAGGATTTGTTCCATCGCTTTGTAATACAGGTCGGAACGGAGTTCGGTAAATGGATAGGCACGTTGACGGTAAAACCAATCGTTTGGAAACTTGCCAGCCTCTTCATTTTCAATTTTATTATTCTTTTGGCAGCCTGCAAGAAAAATAGTCGCTGCTGCCACCAGAATGATACTCAGCCGGAAAAACGAAGTTTTTTTCATAAAACGGATTTATTACGGCTACAAAAGTAAGCCATTCCGTGTTAGGTTCATGAAAAATCAACCACAATAGGCACATTAGATCACATTAGTATTAGATCAAACCGAAGATACCAATCAAGGTAAAGACCTCTGAATATAAGAGGGACAGCTATTGAACCTCTATTGTTAACTATTGTGCCTAGTGTGGTGAATTGGTTTTTGATTGAATCGGAGTTGTCTTTTTGAAAAAAAATCTATATCTTTGTTATCGAAATAACAATGATCTGAGTGGAAGTTTTTTCGACCACAAGGATATAAATATCAATCTGATCCGGAGGATATACTAATGGAAAAGAGAATCGGAAGTGTTTTAATCCTGCTGCAGGAAAAAGAAGCAGCCCCGCAGGTAAACGCAATTATCTCCAGTCATTCTTCCATTATTATCGGCCGTCAGGGCTTGCCGATTAAAAATTCCATCTCTGGAATTATTTCATTGGTCCTTGAAGGTACAACGGATCAGATCGGTTCTTTAACCGGGCAACTTGGCCGCGTTAAAGGGGTTGAAGTAAAATCGGTTGTACTTAAAATCAAGGATAATTATGAAAAAGATTAAACTCTTATTTGTGTTGCTGTCTGTCGTGGCAGCTTCAGCAGCCGGTCAAAATCTGAGCATTTCCGGGAAGATTACTGATACCGGAACAGGTCAGGGTTTGGCCTATGTGTATATCCAGGTAAAAAATAATTCAACTCTTAGTGTTTTCAGCGGATTAACTGATCAAGACGGGGATTTTATCCTTAAAAACCTGGCTGCAGGAAATTATCTTTTATCCGTCAGCAGCCTGGGCTATTATCCGATAACCAGGGAAGTCCGGGTTGGTGATGCCAGTCAGGGCGCCGTTACGATTGAGCTTAAGCCTGCCCTGATCCCGCTGGGTGAAGTCCAGGTATCGAGTTTGCGATACAATAAGCTGGAAAGGGATGTGGCCCTGCCAGTTACCGTTGTACCGCGTGAATATTTTCCGCGCCAGTCATCTATTACACTTTCCGATGTATTATCCCGTGAGCCCGGCATCTCCCTGTTTCGCGACGGAGGCTGGAGCACATCCATCAATATACGGGGCCTGGGTGAGAACCGGATGGTAAGCCTGGTGGATGGAAACCGTATTGAAACGGCATCAGACCTGGTGGCTGGATTATCTATGTTCGATGTGAATGAGGTCGAACGGGTTGAAATCATCAAAGGGGCCGCATCGTCGATTTATGGCACCGGTGCACTGGGTGGGGTAGTCAACATACTGACTCAAAAGGGGCAATTTTATGACCGGCCCACTATTCACGGCTCAGCTACAGGTGTTTATCAGGCGGTCAATAATCTTCTCGGAACCCATATTGCTGTGGAGTCGGGATCAAAGGCATGGAAAGTACGTTTAAGCGGGGGTTATCGTACGGCAGGAAATTATAATACTCCGGATGGCGTACAGCCAAATTCTCAGTTTACCGATCAGAATGTGAATGCAACTGTGGGAATCAGGCCGCTGGCCAATCATGAACTGGAGATCAATGCCCAGCATTTTCAAGCCTTCAATGTTGGAATACCTGGCGGTGCCCCATTTGGCCCATTGGCAACAGCTACCTACCCGGAGGAAAG
>JBBAAF010000005.1:0-62391 GCA_041658425.1 Bacteroidales bacterium
TGATACTAAAAAAGTCCCCAGACAATATGCCTGGGGACTTTTTATAAAGTGTATCTGAATAATGGCTTACATCATTCCACCCATGCCGCCCATGCCAGAAGCACCGCCGCCATGATCTTTTTCTTCAGCGATTTCGGCAATCAGAGTTTCGGTGGTAAGGATCATCCCGGCTATTGAAGCAGCGTTTTCCAATGCTACGCGGGCAACTTTTGTCGGGTCGATAACACCGGTTTTGTAAAGGTTTTCATACTTTTCAGTACGGGCATTAAAGCCATAATCACCTTTCCCACTTTTTACTTTCTGCACGATTACAGAGCCTTCAACTCCGGCATTAGCCACAATCTGGCGCAGAGGCTCTTCGAGAGCGCGGCGAACGATGGCAATTCCGGTAGTCTGGTCTTCATTATCGCCTTTCAGGCCATCAAGGGAATCAATTGCACGGATATAGGCTACTCCGCCACCAGGGATAATTCCTTCTTCCACTGCGGCACGTGTAGCACTCAATGCATCATCAACCCGGGCTTTCTTCTCTTTCATTTCCATTTCCGATGGGGCGCCGATGTAAAGCACTGCCACTCCGCCAGCTAATTTAGCCAGACGTTCCTGCAGTTTTTCACGATCGTAATCGGAAGTGGTTGTTTCGATCTGTGTCTTAATCTGGTTGACACGGGCATGGATCATTTTCTTATCTCCCTTACCGTTTACGATAGTAGTATTTTCCTTGTCGATAGTTACCTTTTCGGCCATACCCAACATTTCGAGGGTGGTGGATTCAAGTTTCATACCGGTTTCTTCGGAAACTACGGTACCTCCGGTAAGAATAGCTAAATCCTGAAGCATTTCCTTCCTGCGGTCTCCAAATCCAGGGGCTTTAACTGCGGCAATTTTCAGACTGCCGCGGAGTTTATTAACTACGAGTGTTGCCAGGGCTTCGCCTTCAACATCCTCAGCAATAATCAACAATGGTCGACCCGACTGTACACTGGCTTCCAGAAGAGGAAGCAGATCCTTCATAGATGATACTTTTTTATCATAGATCAGAATATAAGGATTTTCGAGAACAGCTTCCATCTTCTCGGTGTCAGTCACGAAATAGGCAGAAAGATAACCACGGTCGAACTGCATACCTTCAACCACCTCAACGGTAGTATCGGTACCTTTGGCTTCTTCCACTGTGATTACTCCTTCTTTATTCACCTTGCTCATGGCATCAGCTATCAGTTTACCAATTTCCTGGTCGTTGTTAGCGGATATCGTTGCCACCTGCTCGATTTTCTTAAAGTCATCACCGATAGATTTGGACTGAGCGTTCAAACTTTCAACAACTTTTGCTACAGCTTTATCAATTCCGCGCTTCAGATCCATTGGGTTGGCACCGGCGGTTACGTTTTTCAAACCAACGGCAACAATTGACTGTGTGAGAACGGTAGCGGTTGTTGTACCGTCGCCGGCATCATCAGAAGTTTTTGAAGCCACTTCCTTTACCATCTGTGCACCGATATTTTCAAATCTGTTGGCCAATTCGATTTCTTTGGCTACCGTAACACCATCCTTGGTTATCTGCGGGGAACCAAACTTCTTTTCAATAACAACATTACGGCCTTTTGGGCCCAGTGTTACTTTTATGGCGTTTGCCATTTCATCTACACCCTTTTTGAGCAATTCTCGGGCTTCGCTATCATACTTAATTTCCTTTGCCATTTCTATTACGATTTAAAAGTTTTTTGAATTATTCGATGACTGCAAGGATATCAGACTGCTTCATAATCAAGTAGGTTTTATCTTCCACCTTGATTTCAGTACCGGAGTATTTGCCATACAGGACAATATTTCCGACTTTGACTTCCATTTTAACATCTTTTGTTCCCGGACCTGCTGCCAATACCTTACCCTTTTGCGGTTTTTCCTGTGCCGAATCGGGGATAATAATACCGGAGGCCGTTTTCACTTCGGCTTCCTGTGGTTCAACAAGAACCCTTTCTCCTAGTGGTTTTACGTTAACTGTTGCCATAATTGACTATATTAGATTATTGATGAAATTTATACTGATATCCGAAGTCATATCATATTGCATGCCATCTGCCAAAGACTGACAGGCTGACATGAAAGTAGCATCAGCTATTTTTTGGGCGTTTCAGTACCGCCAGCTGGTTGACCCGTAGGCACACCGGTTGGGATTTGCGGAACTTCACCAGGATCCACTGCATTCTGGATCTGCTCTTCAATGGCTGATTGTCCCGCTGTTGAGCCTCCTCGGGAAATAGTCAGGCTGGCTACAATCGACAGAACCAGCAGAGCAATCGCCAGTGTCCATGTTGCTTTTTCTAAGAAATCATTGGTCCTCCGAACACCCATAATCTGTGTTGATGCCGAAAAATTAGCGGCCAAACCACCACCTTTTGAGTTCTGCACCAATACGATCAGACCGAGCAGGACACAAACTACCAGGATCAGAATGGAAAGAAAGATATACATACTCTATTGAATTATTGATTCTTAATAAGTTCCCTAACCATTTCAATTTGACTCGCAAAGTAAACACTTTTTTCAGGAATTTTCAAACTAAGTTTTTCATAGGCTTGAATTGCTTTCAGAAAATATCCTTGCTGTAAATAAATCCGGGCAAGGGTTTCCGTAAGGAACTCATCATCCTCCTTTAAACTGTTAAGGGATACATCCTGATCGTTAACCGGAGCGTGATCAGGTCGTAAAACTTTTGGTTGCGGATTCTCAATGAACCGGTCAATCAGGTCATCAGCAGGCGTTTTGCGAAATAACCGGCTATCGGTTTTTGGAAGTTCCCTGCCGGTTCCCATGGGCCTGATTACCAGATCGGGAATTTTTCGCCGACTCAGAGGATCCGTTTCCAGGAATTGCTGCAATAATTCCTGATCCAAATCAGGTGCCTTGTTTTGAGAAGGCATCTCAGGCAAACCGTCATCTGAATAAGCGGGAAAATCAAAAAGGAGTAGATCAATATCAGCGATTGGGAGAAAATGCTCAACCTGGCGCACAAGGTCTGACTTCTCATATTCCTCCATCGGGATGTCAGGTTCTACATCTGTTTCACCATCAACATATTTAGGAATATTCAGCAATTCAAACAAAAACTTTCGGTCGGCAGCATAAGCAGCGGCAATTTTCAGCTGACGGTTAAACCGTATATTTTCATCATTCTGAAGCCCTTTCAGATACAATAGCTGCGCCGGTTGACAAAACGGATATTCCTGTATGATTTCACCAAAGGCAATAACCGAAGAGGAATCGAGCTTTCCCGGATTTTCAAAAGAATCGGTGAACTGTTCAGGCCTCATACTACCAGTTGACAACGGAGCGGTTAAAAATATCTTCGATCAGTTTTTCGAGAATCAGGGGGACAAGGTCTCCTTCAACCGCATCTAACCCTTTATCACTGCTGTAGTCTTCATAGGCCATGAACTGCGCATCGAAGTTGTTTTTGGGTTCCTTCTGGTTAACAAACTTCACTTTTACGGTAATGGTCAGCCTGTTTAGCGAAGCCTTGTCTGTCTGGTCATTTCCCGTAATCGCAATCGGTTTGGTATCATAACCTGTGATTTCCCCTTCAAAACTCAGATCGCCATCGCCGCTAATCATATTAAGGCTGGTTTGGGAAATGAACTTATCCTTCAATTTTTCCGTTAACTCCTGACTGAGAGTCGGGTTCACTATTGGTGCACGGTTAGGGAAATAGGCCACCGAGATTGTCTTCATATCGGAGGAAATCGAGGCGCCTGTAAACGAATATCTCACCTTGCAGCCTGTCAGGCTTCCGAACAAAACCATCACTAATACCAGTTTACTTAGATTCTTCATTCCTCTATCCCGAATTCTTTGATTTTCCTGTAAAGGGTGCGTTCGCTGATGCCAAGCTCCTGGGCAGCCAGTTTGCGCTTACCCTGATGTTTACGTAACGACTTGTTAATCAACTCGATTTCCTTATCCAGCAACAGAAGGGATTCTTCAACGATCTCTTCAGTATCTTCAATCTGGGACTCATCAACCCGTTTAACATGTATATGCGGCTGGGCAGTTACCGGGGGATCAAATCGGACGTCCTGTTCCTGATACAGGCGATTGAGCAGGCTCTGCTCATCCGGCTCGATGCGGGGAATTCCCTCTTTACGTTCCATCAGGTCGTTAACGAGTTTTTTAAGATCGTTAACGTCTCTTTTCATATCGAACAGAATTTGATAGAGAATTTCCCTTTCCGACCTGAACGAGCGTTCTTCGGTGTCGCGCGGCATAAGTACCGGCAGGCTTGAACGGTTATTGGCCGGAAGATAAAACCTCAACCGGTCACCGGTAACAATCCTGTCCTGCTCAATAATGGATAGCTGTTCCGTAATATTTTTCAATTGCCTGATATTTCCGGGCCATTTGTAATTTTCCAGAAGCATCTGGGCTTCATCGTCGAGCCTGATAACGGGCATCATGTACTTTTCGGCAAAATCCTGGGCGAATTTGCGAAAAAGCAGGTGTATGTCTTCCTTCCTGTTTCGCAAAGGTACTATCAGGATGGGGACTGTATTCAGACGGTAGAAAAGATCTTCGCGGAAACGTCCATCGTGAACCGCTTTTTGAATATCGACATTGGTTGCAGCGACAAGTCTGATATTGGTTTTTTGCGCCTTCGAAGAGCCCACCCGGATGAATTCGCCCGTTTCGAGGACCCTTAAGAGCCTAACCTGCGTTGAGAGAGGAAGTTCGCTGATTTCATCGAGAAAAATCGTACCGCCGTTAGCCTCCTCAAAATAACCTTTCCGGGCTTCATGGGCTCCGGTAAATGACCCTTTTTCATGGCCAAACAATTCAGAATCAATAGTTCCCTCAGGAATTGCACCGCAGTTTACCGCACTATACGGACCGTGCTTGCGTGTGCTGTATTGGTGAATGATCTGCGGAAAACGCTCCTTGCCTGTTCCGCTTTCACCGGTAATCAATACAGACAGATCTGTTGGTGCCACCTGCACAGCCACCTCAATCGCGCGGTGAAGTGCCGGGGAGTTTCCTATAATTTCAAATCGTTGTTTTATCTTATTTATTTCCATACATTAAATTCAATTGCTGCGTTAATATAAAACGCACGAGTAACAGGTTTATGAATCGGGTAAAGGTACAACTTTCCTCGTTTTTTATAACTTAATGGCCTCAATTACCTTAACGCGGGAGTCAGCGAGATGTTGCAAACCGATGATATACTAGGGATTATCCCGGCCAGGATGGCTTCTACCCGTTTTCCGGGCAAACCGTTGGTGTTCATTCAGGATATTCCGATGGTTATCCGGGTTTACCAGGAGGCCTCACGGGTTCTTCAGAACCTCGTTATTGCCAGCGGTGATCAGGAAATCGGAACGATTGCCCAACGCTACGGAGCCGAATTTATCCTGACCCGGGGCGATCACATTTCCGGGACCAGCCGGTGTATTGAGGCGATGAAGGCTTATTCAGATAAGACCGGGCGTACCTTTGGGGCCATTCTGAATATCCAGGGTGATGAGCCGATGCTTACTCCCGCAGCAATTGCCCTTTTGGCCAATGATATTTCCCGGCCTGAAAACGGAATCTCCACACTCATCCGGCCTGAAACTGACCTGTTGGCCTTCCGCAATCCGAACAGGGTTAAAGTTGTACTAAACCGCGAGGGTTTTGCCCTCTATTTTTCACGGTCACCTATCCCCTTTTACCGGACAGAGGGCACATCGTGGTTTTCCCATGTCGGGATGTATGCCTTCAAAAAGGAGATCCTTGAAGAAATCGGCCGATTATTGGAGCCGGGAAAACTGGAAACTGCTGAATCCCTTGAACAATTGCGGTGGTTAGAAAACGGGTACCCGATTCATTGCTGCGAAACGGATTATGCCGGATTTGGTGTAGATACTCCTGAGGATCTTGAGGCGCTCTTAAAATCAGGATTGATCTAATCCCATCTGTCCTCGCAGAATTTCCAGATCTTCTGTAAAATCAAGAAATGGATTTCTTACCTGCAGTGCCGAGATCCGATCCATTTGCTGAGCGACGAACCGCCTGTGAGCATCGGTTAGGTACCCACCCGGGCGGTGATGTGCTCCTTTTACAGCTGATTCGACTTCATCCATCAGCGGATAAGCCCCGGGATCTATAAAAGCCTTGACAAACCGGTTCCAAACATACTCCACACCAGCTAGTCCCGGATGCATCATATCGGTATCGTAAAAACGGTAATCCCGGAGATCATCCATGAAAATCTCATAGGATGGGAAATAATAGAGATCCGGATAGGTCTTCATTAAAATCCCGATAAACAAGAAGAGTGTGGATTTACTCATCTGGTTACCGGTGGGTCCATCTTTGAAATATCTTACCGGACTAATAGTAAGGCATATACGCAATTTTTGATTTCTGCACATTAAGGAATCTATCAAAGGAATCCATATGTCAGCCAGCTCCTGCGGATCGGGTTGCCGTGAATAAAACTGGTCGGCGGGCAGCTGATGACAATTGGAAACCAGACGGTTATTGGTTTTCAGGTAATAGGCGTTCGACGTTCCGAATGTGAGGATCAGCAGTCCGGCCTGTTCCAGGAATTTGGATGAGGCGAGAGCTTGTTCGTTGATTGACTTAAGTAAGAGTTCGGCATCAGGGTGGGAAAACCGGCTATGGTGAATCCAGGAATGCCATAAATCCTGGTAAAAAACCATGTCATACCGGCTAAAGCCAACAGGGTTAAGCAAATACTGCAACTGGTCTGCAATGGAAAGCGGGTTATAGACTATTCCGAACGGATTCAGGTCGATGGCAAATTTCAGTGTTTTCAACCTGTTACCGATATGCTCAGTAAAGCACGACCCTATCAGCATGATCCGGTCGGCATAGGTAACCTGAGGGTTCAACGGAACCGTTTCAACGACGGTTCTCAGGTTCTCGCGTTTATAGGAGGATGATTTTGCGGGCATAACTCAATCTATCAGACTGTAACATTGGGATCCATCCTTTTTCAGAAATTCAAAGTTCTTCAAAATTCCTGACCATCCGGCACGAACAACGGGTGTTCCGTCAAATATTTGCCCGAATGATGAGGCATTCTGATTCCTGAAAAAATTCCGGTCTATTTCAGACAATCCCGGCCGGGGCTTTAATTCGGTTATCGATGACATTTTCGGTTTATTGTTCCAGGGGCAAACATCCTGACAAATATCGCATCCGAAAATCCAGTCCTTCCATTGGCCATAAAATTCATCAGGAATATCACTACGGTGTTCGATGGTGAGATAGGATATGCATTTGCGCGGATCCATGGATCCATCTCCGGTGAGAGCGCGGGTTGGGCAGGCCTCTATGCAATGGTTGCAACTGCCGCACCGGTCAGGGACAACCGTAGTTTCTGACCGTATTTCACTGTCAATGACAATTTCAGCCAGGAAAAACCAGGAGCTTTGATGGGGAATGATCAGGCAGCCATTTTTCCCGATCCAACCGATTCCGGCACGCCTTGCCCATTCGCGTTCGAAAACAGGGGCAGAATCGGTAAAAATCCGGCCATTGACTGGCCCGATTTCCTTCTGAATCCAATTGAGTAATTCCTTTCCGAGGGATTTCAAAACCTGATGATAATCTTCTCCGAGAGCATACCTGCTGATCCGGGGATTTCCGGGAGTATGTTGAGGTAACGGAAAATAGTACCCTGCAGCCAGAGATATAACCGTCTTTGCCCCTTCAACCAGTTTTCCCGGATCCAGCCTGACGTCAATATTTCTGGCCAGGAAATTCATTTCGCCTGCTTTGCCCGATGAAAGCCAATCCCGGTACTCAGTCTCAAATTCTTTCAACGAATCAGCAGGGGCGAAACCGCAGGCCGAAAAGCCAAGATCAAAGGCCTTCCGCTTAATTAATCGGGCTATTTCAATGGATTCAGGCAAGGGTTTTTACAGAAATCCTAATTCAAGTTTGGCCTCATCGGTCATCATATCTTTGGTCCATGGAGGATTAAATGTCAGCTTAACCTCCACTTCGTTCACCTCTTCAAGTTCCTTTACGCGTTCATGGATTTCCTCAACAAGTTCATCAACCATCGGGCAACCCGGGGAGGTAAGAGTCATCAGGATAAGCACTTTACCGCCATCCAGAATATTAACCTCATAAATAAGCCCGATATCATAGATATTTACCGGGATCTCCGGATCATATATATTCCGCAGTACGCGGACAATCTTTACTTCAGTCTGCATCATAAGTTTTGCTGTTTTGCCTTGTAAGCCATGGCATAATATCGCATTTGATTGATCATCGACACCAACCCGTTGGAACGGGTTGGTGAAAGATGTTCTTTTAGTCCGATTTCATCAATAAAGCCCAGATCGGCATTAAGGATTTCATCGGGTGTATGGCCTGTGAAAATACGGATCATCAGGGAAGCAATCCCTTTCGTAATAATGGCATCCGAATCAGCCGTATAATAAATCTTTCCTTCCCGCAGATCAGCATTCAGCCAAACGCGCGACTGGCAGCCGCGGATAAGATATTCGTCATTCCGGTAAGTCTGGTCAATCAACGGCAAACTTTTACCCAGGTCGATCAGGTAATTGTATCGTTCCATCCATTCGCCCAAACCTGCGAATTCCTCAATGATTTCCTTTTGTATGTCGATAATTTCCATAAATAATTATCTATCAGGCCATTAGGTCGATTACTGTATTCAATGCATCGTGGAGCCGATCTACCTCATCAGTCGTATTATAAAAACAGAGTGATGCCCTCAATGTCCCTTCGATCCCGAATCGCTGCATCAGGGGCATGGCACAGTGTGTACCGGTACGGACGGCCACACCGAATTTATCGATGATCATGCCGGTATCGTATGGATGTATTCCCTCGAGTACAAATGAGAAAATGGCTGCTTTTTCCGCACTGGTTCCATACATTTTGAGTTGCCTGATCCCGTTGAGCTTTTGGGTGGTATAATCGCGGAGATAATGCTCATAGCTCAGGATTTTATCGAGACCGATGCCGGTAAGGTAGTTCAGTGATTCAGCCAGACCGATGGCACCAATAAAATTGGTGGTACCGGCTTCAAATTTGAAAGGCAGCTCGTTATAGGTAGTTTTCTCAAAAGTAACGCGGTCGATCATATCTCCGCCGCCCTGGTATGGAGGAAGCCGCTCGAGCCACTCTTCCTTTCCGTAGAGTATACCGATGCCGGTTGGGCCATATATTTTATGACCCGAGAAAACGTAAAAATCACAATCCAGATCAACGACATTAAGCGGTTCATGCTGAACCCCCTGAGCGCCATCGAGAAGTACAGGAACCCCATGACTGTGGGCTATCTGAACAATCTCTTTTACCGGATTGATGGTTCCGAGCACATTCGAAACATGGGTTACGGCAACTATCCGGGTGCGATCGGAAAACAGATTCCGATAGGCATCCATATCCAGGTCTCCCTCATCGGTGATCGGGATAATCCGGAGGCGGGCGCCTCGCCGTTCACAGACCATCTGCCAGGGAACAATATTTGAATGATGTTCCATGGTCGAGATTATGATTTCATCACCAGGTTCCAGAATCCCTTCACCAATGGAAAATGCGACCAGGTTTATCGAGCCGGTGGCTCCTGAAGTAAAGATTACCTGTAAAGATTTCGGAGCTCCAATGAATTTCTGAACGGTTGTCCTGGCCTCTTCGTAGGCTTGTGTCATTTTGTCGCTGAGAAAATTAACGGAACGGTGAATAGAAGCATTTTGTTCGCGGTGAAGCCTGTTAACTGCTTCAATCATTCTAAGCGGCTTCTGTGTGGTTGCCCCATTATCGAGATACGCAAGCGGTTTACCATAAACCAGTTGATCAAGGAATGGAAAATCCTTCCGGATCTGTTCAATTGGAAAATCATTCATAATTCAGCATGTTTCCTGACAATGCAGCGGGCAACTGTTGCAACGGGTAAGTTCACCACGCAATCTTTTATCCACCAGATCGGCCAGACGCTCCCGCAGAGGGTCAACCGTTATTTTGCTCAAAATTTCATGGCCAAATGCGTACATTAAAAGTAAGCGAGCTTCCCGGATAGAGATTCCGCGGCTTTGGAGATAGAATATCGCATTCTGGTCGAGTTGCCCCACCGTAGCTCCATGACTACACTTTACGTCATCGGCATAGATCTCCAGCTGAGGCTTGGTGCTCATTTTGGCATCATTGGTGAGCAAGATATTGTTATTTACCTGATAAGCCTGGGTTTTCTGGGCCTGAGGCCTTACAAGGATACGTCCGTTAAATGCACCGGTAGCCTGATCATCGAGGATACCTTTGAAATTTTGCCTGCTGGCACAGTTCGGAACTGCATGATCGACAAAGGTATAGGTGTCGACATGCTGTGTTTTATCAACAAGAAAAAGCCCGAGCGTCTGATTCGAGGCACCTTCACCGTTAAGACGCGTATACACATTATTCCGGATCAGGCCTCCATGCAGCGTGATTGTATTAAATACGGCTTCGCTTGAACGTTCCTGATGAACAAAAGATGTTGAGATCTGATTAGAGTTATTGTTCTCGTTCTGAAGTTTAAAATAATCCAGATGAGCATTTGGCCCAACATAGATTTCGGTTACCGAATTTGTCAGGAAATGACGGGCTGAAAGGGAATGGTCGCAAACCACCACTCTGGCAGTAGCATTATCTTCGACGATCACCAGGTTCCGGTGCTGAACGAACAGGTCTTCCGGAGAGAGAAGGACATTAACGATTTGGATGGCGCGGTCGTTACCGGCACCGCGGGGAACAAATATAAAGGTACCGTCCTGGGCAAAAGCCGTATTCAGTGCAACCAATCCATCTTTCTCATAATCAGCATATTTTGAATAGTGCTGTTCGAGAAGATCAGGATATTGTTTTGCTGCTTCTGACATACTGCCAATAATCATTCCTCCAGGCAACACCTGCAATTTGGGCCTGTTTTCATAAAACCAACCGTTAACAAGCAAAATCAGTTCTGTATCCAGTTCGGGAATATCGCAATGAAAAAGGTCCTCAACAGCAAACAAAATTTTCCGTTGTTCGATGTACCGGTTTAGTGGAGAAAGGAAGACTTTTGGGATATCTGTAGACTTATAATTCTCCAGGGAGCGATCAGGGATTCCGAGTTTCCTGAAACTCTCCATAGCAGCCGGTCGGAGGGAATTGAACACTGAGCTCGAGGAGTTCATCAACTGGTCGCGATTATTAAAGTACCAATCAGTCAGTTGATTATCCAATATATGCTTGTCTGAAACGGTTTCCATTTTACTCCTGATTTTCCTCCTTTATCCAGTCGTAGCCCTTTTCCTCCAGTTCATAGGCGAGGGTTTTATCTCCCGATCTGACGATCCGGCCTCCCGAAAGAACATGAACAAAATCGGGTACAATATAATTGAGCAACCTCTGGTAATGAGTGATCACGATCATCGCATTGTTTGGCCGGCGCAGGCGATTTACTCCCGTGGCCACTGTTTTCATTGCATCAATATCCAGTCCGGAGTCGGTTTCATCCAGAATAGCCAGACGGGGTTCCAGCATGGCCATCTGGAAGATTTCGTTTCGCTTTTTCTCACCCCCGGAGAAGCCTTCATTGACTGAGCGGCTGGCGAGAGCAGAATCTATTTCCATCAAAGCTTTTTTGTCGCGCATCAGTTTCAGAAAGTCGGAGGCATTCATCTCGGGAAGTTCACGATATTTGCGCTGCTCATTGATTGCTGTGCGCATAAAGTTGACCATTGAAACCCCAGGGATTTCCACCGGATATTGAAATCCAAGAAAAATCCCGGCTCTGGCACGGGTTTCAGGAGCCATTCCGAGGAGTGGTTTTCCATCGAAAAAGACTTCTCCCCCGGTAACTGTAAAAATATCTCTTCCGGCCAGAACCGCCGCAAGGGTACTTTTACCTGATCCGTTGGGCCCCATTATAGCGTGAACTTCACCTTCATTAACTTCCAGGTTGATTCCCCTGAGAATCTCCTTGCCGTTGATTGCCGCTTTCAGGTTTCTGATTGATAACATGCGGATATTTAAGATTGACGATTGACGATTTATAATTAGCCTACACTGCCTTCCAGACTGATTTGCAGCAGTTTCTGTGCTTCGACAGCAAATTCCATCGGAAGTTTGTTCAGCACTTCACGGGCATAGCCGTTCACAATGAGTCCGACAGCGGTTTCGGTATCGATTCCGCGCTGATTGCAATAAAATATCTGGTCTTCCCCGATCTTGGAAGTAGTGGCTTCGTGTTCCACGGTTGCCGACTGATTATCCACTTCAATATGAGGGAAAGTATGTGCACCGCACTGATCTCCCAAAAGCAGCGAATCGCATTGGGAATAGTTCCTGGCATTTTCGGCATTTTTCGAGACTCTTACGAGGCCCCTGTAGCTATTCTGGCCTTTCCCGGCTGATATTCCTTTTGAAACAATTATACTGCGGGTGTTTTTTCCGATATGAATCATTTTGGTACCGGTATCAGCCTGCTGATGATTGTTGGTCACCGCCACGCTGTAAAACTCTCCGACAGAAGAATCCCCTCTGAGGATGCACGAAGGATATTTCCAGGTAACAGCTGAACCCGTTTCAACCTGAGTCCAGGAGATTTTCGACCGGTCGCCCAGGCAAATTCCGCGTTTGGTGACAAAATTATAGATCCCGCCCTTCCCATTCTTATCCCCGGGATACCAGTTCTGGACGGTGGAGTATTTCACCTCTGCATCGGTATGTACAACAATTTCAACAATAGCTGCATGGAGCTGGTTCTTGTCGCGCTTCGGTGCTGTGCAACCCTCCAGATAACTTACATATGCACCCTCTTCCGCTACGATCAGTGTTCTTTCGAACTGACCGGTATTGGCGGCATTGATGCGGAAATAGGTAGAAAGCTCCATCGGGCACCTTACTCCCTTGGGGATAAATACAAATGAACCGTCACTGAAAACCGCTGAATTGAGTGCAGCATAAAAATTATCGCGATAAGGAACCACCGAGCCCATGTATTTCTTGATCAGGTCGGGATGTTCCCGAACCGCTTCGCTGAATGAGCTGAAAATGATGCCAAGATCGGCTAGTGATTCCTTGAATGTGGTTTTTACGGAAATACTATCCATGACCGCATCCACGGCAAAACCCGAGAGGTGTTTTTGCTCATCCAGGGAAATCCCCAGTTTATCAAATGTTTTAACTAATTCCGGATCCACATCTTCGAAACTGCCAGCCGGTTTTTTGCTTTTCGGAGCGGAATAATAAATAATGTCCTGATAATCAATAACGGGAATTTTCAAATGAGCCCAGTCCGGCAATTTCATCGTGAGCCAATATCTGAATGCTTTCAAACGGATCTCAAGCATCCATTCGGGCTCATCCTTCTTGGCGGATAACTGGCGTATGATATCTTCATTCAGGCCCTTGGGCAAGGCATCGTTATCCAGCACGGTAACAAAACCATACTTATATTCTCCCTGGGTAACCTGATTAATAATAGGGTCCTGATCGCCGTTCATAATCACGTGAAATACAGAAATAACAATGCTTGCAAAGTTATTTAGAATATTTCTAAATAGAAAGCAAAGATAAACAAATACCCATTATTTATCTTTGAAGATATGCTATTTTTGGCTCATCTAGTACCTTTAGACCAATGGCTGACAAGAAAACCAGAACCCTATCCGAGCTCGGGGAATTCGGATTGATCCGTAAACTTACTGACGATATTATCCTCCGCCATCCCGGTTCCCGTAAGGGGATCGGTGATGATGCGGCAGTCATTGACCATAATGGATTCCTTACTTTAGTAACAACAGATTTGTTGCTCGAAGGAATTCATTTCGACCTGACCTATGTTCCATTGAAGCATCTGGGATATAAGTCGGTAGTTGTTAATCTTTCCGACATTTATGCCATGAATGGGACTCCCTTGCAGGTTATGGTGAGCATAGGGGTTTCATCGAAGTTGTCGCTGAACGCCATTGAAGAATTTTATAAGGGGATAAAGCTGGCGTGTAATCAATACGAAATCGACCTGATTGGCGGTGATACCAGTGCCAGTCTGAATGGCCTGACCATTTCCGTAACAGCGTTGGGAACTGCTCCATCACAGCAGATTGTGTACCGTAAAGGGGCCAAAAAGGGTGATCTGATATGTGTAACCGGCGACCTCGGCGGTGCTTATATGGGTTTGCTGCTGCTTGAGCGTGAAAACCATTTATTCAGAGAGGATCCAACCTACAAGCCTCAGCTCGATGGATATCAGTATATTCTTGAACGGCAGCTAAAGCCTGAAGCCCGTAAAGATCTGGGAAGGATGCTGCTGGCCCGGAAGGTGAAGCCGACCTCAATGATTGACGTTTCCGATGGACTGTCATCCGATCTGCTTCATATTTGCGAGGCTTCCGGCACGGGATCCAGAATATATGCCGACCGGATTCCGGTTCATCCCGAAACCCGAAAACTGGCTGAACAGATGCGTATTAGTCCGATAGTAGCTGCATTAAACGGCGGCGAGGATTATGAACTTCTCTTCACCATCTCACCCGAAGATTTCGCAAGCATACAGTCCATAGAAGGCATCTCGGTAATCGGGGTAATGACTGGCAGTGAAGACGGCCACCTGTTGGAGTTCGAAGACAAAAGTACCATTATTATGGAGGCTCAGGGGTGGAATGCGAAGCAGCGGTGGGAAAAGTTATAATTCATCGAATGGCCCCTTGATAATTCCGCGCCGGGATTCGCGTATAAAAGCGACAATCATATCGCGTTCGCCATTTCCGACAAGATCGCGTTCGATGCGTTCGAGAGCCTGGGTGGTATTATAACCTTTCTGGTAAACGTACCGGTAGATTTCGTGTATCTCTTCAATCAGCGCCTCTGAAAAGCCCCTCCGACGGAGGCCAACCAGGTTGATTCCTTCAAACCGGATCGGATCACGGCCAGCCGTGACGAACGGTGGCACATCTTTTCCGACTTTCGAGCCACCCTGTATCATAGTATGAGCGCCGATGCGAACAAATTGATGAACGAGAACCATCCCACTGAGAATTGCATAGTTACCGATTTCGATCTCACCGGCAAGACCCACAGAATTAACGAGTATGACGTTATTTCCGAGCCTGCAGTCGTGCGCTACATGGCTGTAGGCCATTAGCAGGCATTGATTGCCGATGATAGTTTTTCCGAAGGTGCTGGTTCCCTTGTTGATCGTGACGCACTCACGGATAACGGTGTCATCACCGATCTCTACAAAGGTGGATTCGCCATTATATTTCATGTCCTGTGGGATTGCAGAGATCACTGCTCCCGGGAAAACCTTGCAGTTTTTCCCGATCCGGGCACCATCGAAAATGGTTACATGTGGTCCAATCCACGTTCCCTCCCCGATCTCCACGTCCTGACTGATGGTTGTAAAGGCTTCCACCGTGGCAGTCACGGCAATGCGGGCTTCAGGATGGACACTGGAGAGGGGGTGTATCATTGAACTGAATTTTTAATTTCTTTATTCCTGACCACCTGGGCCATCATTTCGCCTTCAGTGACCAATTGATTTCCAACAAATGCCTGTGCCCTCATCCTGACAATCCCACGGCGCACGGGTTCCAGAAGTTCCATTTTCAAAATGAGTGTATCGCCCGGAACAACCTTTCTTTTGAACCGTAGATTATCGATTTTAAGGAAGTAAGAACTGTATTCTTTGGGGTTGTCAACAGTTTGCATCACCAATATTCCACCACACTGTGCAAGCGCCTCAACGATCAATACTCCCGGCATTACCGGTTCATCGGGAAAATGGCCGACAAAAAACGGTTCGTTCATCGATACATTCTTCAAACCGAGTATCATCACATCAGTAACTTCGATGATGCGGTCAACCAAAAGGAAAGGCGGCCGGTGGGGCAACAATGACATGATACGGTTAATATCGTACTTAGGAACAGCGTTCGGATCATAGGAGGGAACGATATTTTTGGTTTTCTCTTTCCTGATGGCCTGTTTAACCAGTTTAGCGAATTCAACATTTGAGTAATGTCCGGGCCGTGTAGCAATGATCTTGCCTTTGAGGGGGGTGCCAATCAGTTTAAGATCCCCGATCAGGTCGAGGAGTTTGTGCCTGGCCGGTTCGTTACTGAATTCCAACCTGGTCGTACTGAGGATTCCCTGGGCCTGGGTCTGCACACGGGTCTTACCGATCAGATCAGCTACCCGGTCGAGCTCGGTTTGGGACACTTCCCGTTCCAGTATCACCATGGCATTATCCAGACTGCCTCCTTTGATCTGGTTGTTTCTCCAGAGAACTTCGAGTTCCCTGAAAAACACAAAAGTGCGGGATGAAGCAATCTGGGTGGAGTAATCTGACATATGCGTCAGGCTGGCAAACTGGTTCCCCAGCACTTCTGAATTGTAATCAATCATCACGCTAATGCTGAATTCATCAGCAGGAAGCGCCATAATTTCAATTCCGCGTTCATCATCAGCATAAACGATAGGGTCCTTGATCTCAAAAATTTCGCGATCGGCATCCAGGCAGGAGATCCCGGCTTCCATGAAGGCATCCAGGTAATTTCTGGCACTGCCGTCGAGGATTGGCATTTCCGGACCGTTCACCGTGATCAGAATATTATCAATCTCCAGGCCGGCTAATGCTGACAGGGAGTGTTCAACCGTTCCAATCCGGGCGCCCTTGTCTTCAAGAACTGTATTCCGTGCTGTGTCCACCACAAGTTCAGCGGAAGCTTTGATTACCGGTTTCCCGGGAAGATCAATCCGCTGGAAAAGAATTCCTGTATTTTCTGCTGCCGGGTGAAAAGTTGCATCAACATTTATCCCTGTGTGTAAACCTGTACCTGACAAGGTTACGCTTTTGGCGATGGTTTTCTGTTTAGCGGTCATTCCGTTTTACCCGATTAGTTGGGTGCAAAAATAGGACTTTGGCCGTAAAATCAAAAAAATCAGCACTATTCTTTGCTATTTGAGCGTTTCGACTGCTCAATCTGACGGATTCGTTCAACCAGTTCGGGCAACTTTTTGAAGTACACATAGGACCTCTGATAGGGTATCAGGTCATAGGCAGGACTTCCCTGTATCGAGGTTCCGGGAGTTTTTACCGATTGCCCTACCCCGCTTTGCGCAGCAATCTTTGTTCCATCAGCAATATTGATATGGCCGATAATCCCGACCTGTCCGCCGATCATGCAGTTTTTCCCAATCCTGGTTGATCCTGAAATACCCGTTTGCGCTGCGATGACAGTATTTTCACCAATTTCAACATTATGTCCGATCTGGATGAGATTATCCAGTTTAACTCCTTTCCTGATTATTGTGGAACCGATTGTTGCTCTGTCGATCGTTGTATTCGTTCCGATTTCAACATAATCTTCAATCACCACATTTCCGATTTGCGGGACCTTGGTAAAATCGCTGCCCGTTACCGGGGCAAATCCGAAACCGTCGCCTCCTATAACCACACCGCTATGAATGACGCAATGCGAGCCGATTACAGAATTGTTATGAATTCGGGCGCCTGAATAAATCCAGGTATCGTCGTTGATGACAACCTCCTCACTGATATAAACATGGGGAAAAATCTTGACATTATTTCCGATCCGGGCACCCTTGCTCACATAGGAGAATGCTCCGACATAAACTTCGCGGCCCAGGACTGCATCCTCATGAACAAAGGCCATGGGTTCAATTCCAGACCGGTTTGGTCGTTTTTCCACCAGGGCAAGCAGCTTTGCCAGGGAACGGTATGGATCATCAACCCTCACCAGTGTGCAGGAAAGAGGCTGTAAAGGCACAAATTCATTATGAACCAGAACCACGGTGGATTTGGTTTCATAAATATGGCTCTGATATTTCATATTGGCCAGGAAACTCAGGGTTCCGGGCCGGCCATCCTCTATTCTTGAAACATCATTAACCTGGGCATCAGGGTCTCCCTCTACCTTTCCGCCCAGATATCCGGCTATCTGTTTTGCTGTAAATTCCATAGGTTAAAAAGGCTAATTTAGGTTAACGGATCAGATTGCCTGATTAGTATCCGAATTGGCAAATAACCATTTCGGATAGCAAAGATAGTATTTGCTATCGGCACGGCTCAGTAAGGGCACATTGATAATGTCGCTGGCTTCCGACAGGGTGATGAGCTGACCGCTGTTTTCGAAAAACAGGATCTGGTCATCATTTTCAGCATAGGTACTATTGGTGATTATATCGGAAAAGACCAGGTATTCTGCTTCGTGAGGCGAGAATCCGAACTCGGTGACGGCCTTCCTTCTGAGGTGTTCAATCTGGTCGGGATTCCATGGGGTTTTCTGGATCCGGATCCCGGAGAGTTTTCGGTTCAGCAAGCCTTCCGAAAGAAGTGAAAGGACCTTATCAGGATGATCCGCCCAAGCTTTTATGGAAGCAAAAATATCGGTATCATCGAGTTTGGAAAATTGCTCCAGCAACAGTTCGGGATCAGCCAAAGGCCGGTCGCTGAGCGGCCCCGGATAGAGGAATCCATGCAGGGCAGGAGTGGTAAACACATTCGTCCCGTTATAGGCCAGTTCCCTGGCCCGGCTAAGAGCTTTAACCAGCATCTGTTCGGCCGCTATAACTGTTTTATGCAGATAAACCTGCCAGTACATCAACCGTCTCGAGATCAGGTATTTTTCGATTGAATAGATCCCCTTTCTCTCCACAACCAGCTGATCATTAACCACTTTCAGCATCTTGATAATCCTCTCATATCCTACCGCACCTTCAGTAACACCCGTAAAAAAGCTATCGCGGTTGAGATAATCCAGCCGATCCATATCGAGCTGGCTCGATACCAGCTGATGAAGAAATGATCTGGAATACTGATCGTCAAAAATCCGGATGGAGAGATCCAGGGCCCCGCCGGTTAACCGGTTCAGCTGCTGCATAAACAAGCCCGACAGTTTCTCATGGTCAATCGTTTTAACGATACTATGTTCCAATGCATGTGAGAAAGGTCCGTGTCCGATATCGTGCAGCAGGATGGCAGCAATTGCTGCATCGCGTTCATCCTCCGTTACCGGGTACCCTTTGCGGGCAATCACTTCCAAAGCAGTATTCATCAGGTACGCAGCGCCGAGAGCATGCTGAAACCGGGTATGATTGGCAGCCGGATAAACATAGAATGTGAGCCCGAGTTGCCTGATTCTCCGCAGTCTCTGAAACCAGGGATGGTCGATCAGATCATAAATCAGAGAAGAAGGGAAATTGATAAAACCGTAAAGCGGGTCATTAATAATCTTCCTTTTGTTGGGAACAGTGCGGAATTCTTCTTCCATCGGGGGAATGCTAATTGCTTTATGCATGCAATTTTACAACTAATTCTTCGGGAAACCGGAAAACCTCAAAATTTTCCTGATAATGAAGACGTTTCATGGCCACAAATTGGAGTTATGGAAATATTTATCTATTTTTGCGGTCGATTGTGGGAATTCTGGCATAGGGGACTCGGGTCCCCTATTTTTTAATTTTGATGTTGTGATAGAGAGGAAGCACATAGAAGATATTGCTAAAGAGGCACTTAGGGAAACTAAAATATTCCTGGTGGATGTTATAGTAAGTCGGAGCAATGTGATCCAGGTTTTTATCGACCATAACGATGGAATCTGTTTGGATGATTGCGCCGGATTGCACCGGAGTATTGAGGAGCAGTTAGACCGCGAGCAAGAAGATTTTGAGCTCCAGGTTTCTTCGCCGGGATTAGGTCAGCCTATCCGGGTGTTTCCTCAGTATCTCAAGGCTCTGGGACAGAAGCTGGAGATCATGTTGCAAGATGGCGACATTATTAAAGGCATCTTGTTGGAAGCCAGGCCGATTGAAACGGACAAAGAGGCTGAGTTAGTCGTCCGCCAAACAGGGACCAAAAGAAAACCGGCACCAGAAGAGCCAAACGTTATTCAAATTAACCGGATAAAAACGGCGCGTATTGAAATAGATTTTAAACAGGTGTAAACAGTTAGGCCATGGAAAGTATAAACCTCATTGATACGTTTTCGGAATTCAGGGAACTTAAGAGCATTGACAGGACGACCATGATGAGCGTTCTCGAGGATGTTTTCCGGAGTATTCTGATCAAACGATTCGGAACGGATGAGAATTTTGATGTCATTATTAACGTAGACAAAGGCGACTTTGAAATTTGGAGAAATCGTGTGGTAGTGGACGATGGCGAAGTCGATGACTCGAACCTGAAGATCTCACTCACCGAAGCAAAAAAGATTGATGATGATTATGAAGTTGGGGAAGACGTTACAGATGAAGTTAAATTGGAAGATTTTGGCCGTCGGGCTATCCTTTCACTGCGTCAGAATCTGACATCCCGCATTCTGGAACTGGAGAAAGACCATGTTTACAGTAAGTACAAAGATAAAATCGGGGAAATAATCACAGGTGAGGTTTACCAGGTTTGGAACCGTGAGATTCTGATTCTGGATGATGAGGGCAATGAACTGATTCTGCCGAAATCTGAGCAGATTCCTTCGGATTTCTTCCGCAAAGGTGATACACTGCGGGCAGTTGTGGTAAAAGTGGATATGCGGAATAACAGCCCTGTCATTATTTTATCGAGGACAACCCCCATATTCCTTCAGCGACTGTTTGAACTCGAGGTCCCTGAGATTTTTGATGGGTTGATCACGATAAAAAAAATTGTAAGAATCCCGGGTGAACGTGCCAAGGTTGCCGTTGAATCCTATGACGAGCGGATCGATCCGGTCGGCGCGTGCGTGGGAATGAAAGGATCCAGGATACACGGTATTGTCAGGGAGTTGCGCAACGAGAACATCGATGTAATCAACTATACTGCAAATATCCAGTTGTTTATCCAGCGTGCGCTGAGCCCTGCCAAAATCAGCTCCATTAAACTGAACGAAGAGGACCAGCGAGCTGAAGTTTTCCTGAAACCTGAAGAAGTTTCACTGGCCATCGGAAAAGGGGGATTGAATATCAAACTGGCCAGCATGCTTACTGATTATGAAATTGATGTTTTCCGTGACGTTGCAGGTGCTGAAGAAGATATTGACCTCGAAGAATTCGCAGATGAAATTGAAAACTGGATTCTCGATGAGCTGAAAGCAGTTGGATGTGACACTGCCCGCAGCGTATTGGATTTATCGGTACAGGAACTGGTAAAACGCACCGATTTAGAGGAAGAAACTGTCAAGGAGGTTATGAAAATCCTCCGTTCAGAATTTGAATAAAACATATGTCAGAGGTAAAACGATTAAGCAGGGTTGCGAAAGAATGTAATGTTGGGATTCAGACTATCGTGGATTTCCTTCATAAAAAGGGATTCGACATAGAAAACAGTCCTAATGCCAAAATTCCGCCTGAGGCACTGGTTCTGGTTATGAAGGAATATCAGAATGACCAGGCAGCCAAACGTGAAGCGGTGCAATTCAAGGAGGAGCATAAATACGAATCCCGAACCACCATTTCTATTGAAGATACACCAGCCCAGCAAGTCGACGAAGAGGCCGAGCAGGAAGAAGTGCTTCTGATTCAGGATAGCAGGGGTTCATTGAAATTCGATTTGGATCAGGATGATTCCAGACGCGAAAAACGCGAAAAGAAAGAAGAGCCCGAGGTTATTGCAGTACCGATTGACAAACCGATTGGGCCAAAGATTGTTGGCCGGGTTGATCTTGAAAAACCAAAACCGAAAGTCAAACCAAAACCCGAACCAAAACCGATGACTTTGCCGGTTCAGGAAGTTGAACCCAAGATTGAGCACAAGCCTAAGCAAAAACCTCAGCACAAGCCGGTTCCGGCAAAAGAAGAACCTGTATCGGCAGTGGTTGACCAGGAATCTGAACCGGTTGCCAAGCCGGCTGAACCGATCGGAACGGGGCCTGCAGCATCAGTTGAACCAATCATTGAGCCCATTCAGGAAGAACAACTCCAGCCGGAGATTAAAAAAGTCCCTGAAGAAGAAGTCATTACCCATACTACCCTGGCTAAGGATTTATTGGTAGATTTTAAGTTTGTCGGAAAGATTGATATTGATTCTTTGAATCAGAAAACAAGGCCTTCCAAAAAATACATCAAAGAGAAACCGCAGCCGAAACCGGTTAAGGAGGCTAAAGAATCCAGGCCTGCTCCGACTCCGGCAATAAAACAGGATCAGAAACCAGCACCTCAGGTTGAACGTCCGCAAAAAGAACAAAGCAGCGATGCACCTATCCACAGGATCGTGGTTAAAAAGGCTTCGGGTCCTACTATTATTGGCAAAATCGTTCTGTCACCCGAAGGCGATCGTCGCAGGGAAAAGGTTATAGTTGAAGGTGCCGGCGATGATTCTCTGAAAAAGAAAAAAAGAAAACGTATCCGCAAGGATCGTGTGGCAATAGTTGGACCAGCTGCCGACCGCGAAGCAACCAAGGTGATTAAGAAACCTACCAGGGTTAAAAAGAAAATCGGAAAAGTTGAGATTTCGGAAGAAGATGTTCAGCGCCAGATAAAGGACACATTATCAAGGATAACCCCGAAAGGTAAATCCAAAGGATCAAAACACCGCAAGTCGAAGCGTGAGCTGAACCGCCAATCGTTGCTTGCAGATGCCGACCGGGCCGAACAGGAAAGCCATGTTATCAAGGTCACTGAGTTCGTTACCGCTAATGAACTTGCAAGCCTGATGAACGTTCAGGTGAATGAAATCATCTCGACCTGCATGAGCCTGGGTCTTTTTGTATCCATTAATCAAAGGCTCGATGCTGAAACCATCTCGGTGGTTGCCGACGAATTTGGTTTTGAGGTGGAATTCATCAGTGTTGAGGTTCAGGAAGCTATTGAGCAGGAATCAGATAAAGAGGCCGACCTTAAACCGCGCCCGCCTGTGGTTACCGTCATGGGGCATGTCGATCATGGAAAAACATCCTTACTCGACTATATCAGAAAAACAAATATTATCGCCGGTGAAGCCGGAGGAATTACCCAGCATATCGGAGCCTATAAGGTTGTTCTGGATAATGAAAAAACCATCACCTTCCTCGACACGCCGGGTCACGAAGCCTTTACAGCCATGCGAGCCCGCGGTGCGCAGGGAGCTGATATGGCTATAATTGTGATCGCTGCCGACGATGCCGTAATGCCGCAAACGATCGAGGCAATCAACCACGCCGCCGCTGCCGGTGTTCCTATGGTATTCGCCATCAATAAGATTGACCGCGAAGGTGCAAATCCTGAAAAAATCAAGGAACAACTGGCTGGGATGAATTACCTGGTTGAAGACTGGGGCGGCAAATACCAGTCACAGGAGATATCTGCAAAAAAAGGTATCGGTGTTGCTGAGCTGTTGGAAAAAGTGCTCCTGGAATCGGAAATGCTTGATCTTAAAGCAAATCCTGAAAAAAATGCCCTCGGAACTGTGATTGAATCCTCGCTGGATAAAGGCCGTGGATTCGTAACGACTATCCTTGTTCAGGGCGGAACCCTGAAGGTAGGTGATATTGTTTTGGCCGGCAGCTATTTTGGCAAAGTGAAAGCAATTTTCAACGAACGCGGTGGAATCATAACGATTGCCGGGCCTTCAGAACCAGTGTTGATTCTCGGACTTAACGGAGCACCTCAGGCTGGTGACAAATTCCATGTACTGGAATCGGACCGCGAAGCACGTGAAATTGCCACCAAGAGGGAGCAGCTCCAGCGCGAGCAGGAATTGCGTACCCGTAAACATATTACTCTCGATGAGATCGGCAGGCGTATCGCCATTGGCAACTTCCAGGAGCTCAATATCATTGTTAAAGGTGATGTCGATGGATCCATTGAAGCCCTTTCGGATTCGCTTATCAAACTCTCAACCCCTGAAATCCAGGTTAATATCATTCATAAAGCAGTTGGACAGATTTCCGAAAGCGACATTCTACTCGCAACTGCATCCAATGCCATCATTATCGGATTCCAGGTCCGGCCTTCATTGAATGCCCGTAAGCTGGCCGAAAAAGAGGGCATTGAAATCAGGCTGTATTCCATCATTTATGATGCCATCAACGAACTCAGGGCAGCTATGGAAGGGATGCTAAGTCCCGAAATCAAAGAAGAAATCACCGGAACCCTTGAGGTTATGGAAGCCTTTAAAATCACCAAGGTGGGCACCGTTGCAGGCTGTATCGTACGGGATGGCAAGATTTACCGGACTTCCAAAGTCCGCATAATCCGCGATGGCATTGTAGTTTACGATGGATTGCTTGGCTCCCTGAAACGATTCAAGGACGATGCAAAAGAGGTTGTCTCAGGATTGGAATGCGGTTTGAATATCGACAATTACAACGATATCAAAGTAGCAGATATAATCGAAGCTTATACGAGCAGAGAAGTTAAGAAGACCCTGTAGAAAGAATGGTGAGGGCGTTAAGGACGTGAGGGCGTTAAAAACTGAGGTGGTGATGTTAGCAATGTGCCCCTTCTCGTTCCTTACGTCCTAAACGTCCTCACCCCTAACCTATTAGTTTAGCATAGGCAGCTGCATCGAGAAGTGATGCAAGTTCTGAGGAATCAGTTACTTTAATTTTCACCATCCAGCCTTCGCCGTACGGATCTTTATTCACAACTTCCGGGCTTGCTTCCAAAGCAGGATTGATTTCGAGTACTTCACCAGATACAGGCATATACAGTTCTTCAACAGCTTTTACGGCTTCAATATTTCCGAAGGCTTCCCCTTTAGCCAGCGTTTCACCAACTGTTTCAATTTCCAGAAAAACAATATCACCGAGGTTCGACTGAGCATAATCGGTAACACCAACGAATGCAAAATCACCTTCCACGCGGATCCATTCGTGATCCTGGGTGAACTTTAAATCCTGAGGTACGTTCATGGTTTATATAGTTTAGTTAGATATGTCATTAAAGACGCAATTATGCGTCCCTACAAATGTAAAAAAAGCCTACATATTGGATAGTGTAAATCTCAGGTTAAAGCCAATCTTGGTGTTGGACGTTGGATATGAGGTAGTAACAATTGGTTTATTTACCACCTGGTCATAATATAACGTCAGTTCAAACTTGTTACTCAACCGATATTTTGCTGTGAATTTGGTCGTTATAACAGTTTGGCCTGATGTGGGTTTATTGACTTCCTCCTCCAGCTTACGCATGATCATAATGTTGTCACGAATCGATAAGTCGAACCGGAGATCCAGGTCGGACTGAAATTTTCTTTGATTTCCCCCGGCTTTAATAGTAATCGGCACTTGTTCGAACCGGTAACCGGTTCCGATAATCAATTCATCCGAGCGGTTTTCCATCAATTGATTATTATTAAGGCTCAAGGTGAGGTTTCTGCTCTTTCTTAATTCAACCCTGGCCTGCAAGCTATTCTGCATCGTGGCATCTAATCCGATCAGAGGGCTGAGGGATTCGGAAATACTGATACTTCCGATTTCACGTTCCGGGAGGAAGTTTTCCTGTACATCCCGTATATAGTTCAAACCATCCTGGACATCGGGATCATAGAACAAATTGGTGGTATAGGATCCCACTGAATAGGTACTCCGGTATGCATGGTTTAGGTTGAACTGCTTCAGATATTTTTTAACAAACTCTGACCGCTGAAGGCCGCCATATTGAATGCGCCAGTTAGGCATCATGCTCATCACCCCGGGCATTGCATCAAGGCTAACGAGGCTGGCACTCTTATTGGAATAGGCTGCCATAAATGCCGGGATAAGGACATCCAGAGAGGTGGGCCCATATCCATCAGTATAGCCTGGATTGGTGCCGGTATTGGGATCATAGGCCGGACTGCCGGTAACCTGTTTACCCAATCGCTGCTCAGCCAACCGTTTTGAAATAATTACCCGGTTGTTTTTAAAGGTTTCAAAAGTTGCCGATTTGTAACCATTCCCTTCCTTCAGTTTCTCGAAAGCAGAGCCGATGGAAAGGATTGTCATGTTAAAGTTCCCGCGGTACATGGCGTTTTCTGCAGTGAACTTGCCATCATCACCGTAAATAAAGAATTTTTCCAGGTTACTGCTGGATGAATGGGAAGCCTCGATGGTAATACGCAGATCACTAAATGGTTCAATGTTTGAAGAAAACCTCCAGGATTGGTTTAATGCATTGGTGAAAGCCTCATTAAGCGTTGAATCAGTTGTAAGCCAGCCATTCTGAGCTGCATAATCACCAAACCCAATATCCTGCATTCCCAATGCAAACCCAAATCCTGGAGCCATTTTTCCGCCCAGGTTCTTCATTCCAAACAGTTTTGGTTCGGGCATGAATCCCGGCAGGAAAGTTCCGTTATCACTCGAGTAATTAAGGGACAAATTCTTAATACCCATCAATATCCGCAGGAAATTGTCAGTGACAAAAATCAACGGATTATCCTTTACCTCAATAGTACCTTCCACCTCGATCCGGCCACCATCTACATCCTTATCGGAAGTCACCTTAATACGCCGTTCATTAATCACTTCGGTTTCAAGCTCAATCACCCGGTTATTCTGGTCAAGGAATTTTACTTTGACATCAGAACTCATCAGATCATGAATAATTACCTTGCCTACTTTCGCTTTCAGGCTAACCTTATCTGCCTCAAATTTAACTGTTTTGGTAGGTTTCGCCTGCGTAGCCGACTGACGGCGTTTATATTTATCATCAACCTTTTTCAGGTAACCGATTTTATTATAAAGAGTTTGCAGAGAGGCGGTTCCGTTTAACTGAAAATTGCCATTGTTCTGGATGGTGTTACCCAGCCGGATGGTATCGGCAGTGATAGGCCCCGCTGCCCAGTCATATTCAATACGATAGGCAGCGTTAGCCGATAACCAGTTGAAAAGAGGCAACTTATTGATCGGAATCGAATAGGAAGCATTTATAGAATGATGGTATTGCGTTGGCCGGCCAAAAGCCACAATATTGTTCCAGATACTATCGCGTTTTTGTTTATAATCAGCGTCACTGCGTCTCATGGCTCCGTCGGGCTCATCAATCCGTGCGATATTGGAATTGGAAAAATCAAGCTTCAGGTTTCTGGTAAGGTCCCACTTAATATCGAAATTCCGATTCCAGTTAAAGTTCTTGTTGTAGGTCGGTTCAATCTTTATTCCCGGATTAGCGACGTTACGCAGCTGCATTTCGCTATACCTGCGAGCCATATTGGTTCGAAAGCTAATCATCGATGGCTGGTAGTAAAAATTGAAATCCTTGATCAGCTTAAAGGCAGGTTTATCAAGCTTGGAAGATTTCTTCAAGGGTTCCCAAGGCTTCAGGTTATTGGCCGAATAGACATAGTTTAACCCGCCATTGTAATTCTTGTTCAGATTAGCCTCTGTTTTAATGTTCCGGGCAAAAGCTTCAGTATAAGAATAGGATAACGACCAGTTTGAAATGCTCCAGATTTTGGGATCCCTGCGTCGCGAAGCAGATCCGGGTTCGAACCGGATATTGTTGAAATTGAGACTCTTTCTGCGATTATAATCCTGCGATATGTATAGAATTGAATCCTTCTCCTGTTTGTTCTTTGCATTATTCAGTGCAGCCTGCAGCGGTATATCCGGATCCATTGGATTATACTGGGGATTCCGCATCATCTCGGAGAACGCAATGTACATAGGCAACTGGACTCCTGCGTCCTTCGGGAACAATTTCCCCAGCTGAAGACTGGAGGATATATCATACTGAGTAATTTGCTCGCGGCTGCGGTCGTTGACCTTTTTGTCGATGCTGCCGAATCCCGGGACACTCGTATTACCGGCCAGCGAAAGGTTACCGAGATCGGCCAGGTTTGCGGAAAGCCGGCCGTTAGCTGCCCAGCCTCCTGCTTCATCAAAATCAGTAAGGCGAAGCTCGTTCATCCAGATAATGGCTGTTTTTGAGAGGCCATCGTCATTAGCGGTATTGTTTCCGCGAGCCGGGTTGCGAATACCGATCATGATGGTCCGCACATTACTCAGGTTCGGATTCCCTACGAGGATGATCCGGTTGTTCCCATCGTTTTGAATATAATGGGTTTCCAGACTGATATCGGATCCTTCCACTCTCAATGCATCGTTTCGCGCCTGCTTCAATTGCTGGAAAACTGCCAGTTCGATATTAAAGCCGTTTTCATCCGGCCAAACGATGGTACGGTCGGATAAATTGAGCTGATCATATTTCACAGGGGGGTGCAAGTGCGGGGTCAGTTTCAGCGGGACTTCATATTCGTAATAGTTCTGGGTATAATCGGAACCGATTCGTATAAAGGCGCGGAGGTCGCCGTCACGAAGCTGGGTTTCATCAACAGCCTCCGCATGGACGAATAACCGAAGGCGTTTATACTGACGCATATCAATCCGTTGATTGGTATAAGCAGCACGTGCATCACCATCTTCAAGGTCGGTGACCTTAAGTTCGATTGCCTGCTCATTCTTTTGAATCATTTGTGGATTTGACGGGTCGGTTGTCCTCACAATACCCGGAGGCAATACATAATTCACCGGGTAACGGTTACCGTTTTCCTCAATGCTGACGGCCGAAACCTCAAATTTCCCGCGGGTATATTCCGGGGTGCTCAATTGTTCGCCACCTTCAAGCAGACTGAGATTGTATTTTCTCCATTCTCCCCTTACCAGTTCGAGGGTAGCAAAACGCATGATCACCTGTTCGCCGAATCCCTTCAGGAACATCCTGATAAACCGAATCGATTTAAAATCCTGTATGCTGCCTATTACTTTCTCAGGTTCATAAATCGGAACCTTAAACTGATACCAGGTAACTGGATCTCCCTGATCGTTTTTCCCGACAATAGCATCCGTAATATAATTCCGGCCTATCTGGAAATCTTCCTTGCGCATACTGACCTTATACTGGAAATAGGCTTCCGATTCATTTAGTGTATTATCAAGGTTAATATCCTCAACATCAGGAAGGGAGGTTGATTGAGTGGGATAAGGCTCGGTAGACTGCTCGGCGGTTTGGGAGTTACCTTCGAGTCCGTTGAATTTCTTATATCTGTTGAGAATGCCTGATTGAACAGCATCATAATCCCCTCCCCGGAAATAATGGTAATCATCTCCGGACGGATCAGCCAGGAATTCCTGATATCGCTCCGAAGCCGGGTTGATTACCTGCTGGAGCGAATCGAGATACTTTGCATAGAACGATCGTTCATCATCGTCACTCAACCCGTCTAACCCCACATCCTGAAGCTTTCTGGCGTTGGGATCATTGTCGAAAGCATTGACAAAGGATTGTGTCACCGGCACCCTGCCCCATGCGGTAGTATCAACATAGTTTAAGGTATTACCCCCGCTGAGTCCGTTTTCAAAGGCTTTCCGGCCGTCTTTCAGAATATCTTCCGAAATATTACCAAGATTGAAGTAGAGTGAAGGATCCAAATCGTCGCGGGTGATTTCCTTTTTGGCATCTTCCACATAAGGATCCATCAGCCAGAACTCAAGATATTCAACGTTGGCTTCCTCGAAATCATTAGTGGACAGTTTGGCCATTAAACCACCCCACCGTGCCTGAGGAGCACGAAGGTAACCCTGGTCGTCGAGCCCGGCGGAATATTGTGAACCACCAATATCATAATTATAAGGGCCCCTTTCATTCGGATAAAAGGCCAGGTTTAACACTTGCAGATAGGACGGTATATTGTTCGGGCTCTCTTTATAAGGGAAAATCTCCTGTTGCTGTATCTCCCTGGTAAAATGGCTATTCTGCTCAACCGGATTATTTGCAATATGACTGGGCGTTGCAGAGTTGTTTCGCAGGAACAGCGGATCGATATGATACCAGGCCAGTTTGGCACGGTTGTAACCATATGCAAGATCGTTACTTAAAGAAGCCTCCGGGAATAATTCAGGCTGACCGGCAGGTGTACTGGCGAGAACCCAGGATTGACGCTGACTTAAAGTATAGCTGGTTTCACTGCCTTCAAAATCATCTATCAAGGCTTCGCCTTCCTTTGATGCACTTGAATTAATCACCCTTGAATGCCCCGGGATCAGATCTGCAAACTCCCCGCTGAAAGTTATGATCGACTTCTCCTTGGTCTGGATCAGCGGAAGCTTGTCGATAAACCGGGTTAGCCAGGGAGCCTCTTTACGATAGTTGGCATTGAATCCCCAGATGGTATTCGAAATTGGTATATTCAGGAGGTTTACTTTATTGGTCAGTGGACGTTCGCTCAGATGAAGAATCGTTCCACCCACGTTAATATCCTTGTTGAAGCGATATTCAAGGTGAGTACCCACCATGGCTTTTGATTGCAATGCAAAGGCTGATTGATCTTCCAAAGATATTTTTATCGGGGTACCTGACTCCTTAAGGCCCTGGTTGATGATCTTGACGGTTCCCATGGTGTAATCCACCGTGTAGTCGGAGTTCTCTGTCAGCTTCATCCCACCGGCGGTAACCACAACGCTCCCTTGCGAAATGTTCATGGCATTCAGACGGATTTCTGAAGAGGAAGAGGATTTGAAAAACCCCCGCATGAGGTATTTATTCTTTTCGGCCGTCTGTTTCGCAACGGTTTGAGTTTGAGTATAGAGTTCCTCAAAAACATACCGGTCCGCGATCGTCTTATTGTCCGGGTTGCCACCTTCGATTTTTTTCCGGAGATAGGATCCAAAAGGTTCCAGTATCGGGAAAATAATCCGGCCCTTGGTTGCATTGACCGTGACCTGGTCAATAAAGTCGAAAATTCCGTCGGGCTGAGGATCCAGCTGGGAATTCAGGTTATCGAGATTTAAAACACTCAGCAGAATATTCCCGTTGATAGCACCTTCAGGGATGTAGTTAATAGCATTACCGGTTTTATCGTTCTGATAAAGAATATCTAAAACAAATTCCTCCTTGTTCAGGCGGCTGGTCCCGATCGAATAAATATTCTTCATCATCAGGTTCCATGTCGGCAAGTTAGGGGTTTGGTTGGTCCCTTTCAACAGTTTAAGAATCAACGAAGGAGCATCAGAATTTTGATCCTTGTTTACCTCACCCGAGAATTCGCCAACGCGGTAAACCTGCCCGCCTACTGTATACTCATAAGCCACAGCAAGGATTTCATCTGAGCTAAGCTGCTGATTTAATGAAATATAACCCAATTTTGCATTCAGTTGATACTCCTCCGTTGACAACCGGCGTGCGTTCTCAATCTTTTCGTAATCCTGGCCACCTACAAATCCGGCGGCTGCCAATGGCGCCAGCACACTGGTTACCTGCCCGATATCCCGGATTCCGGAATAATTGGCTAAAAGATTTTCATAAAGATCATTAAGGGCATTACTCGGATAGCGCCCGGGGCCTTTATATTTTACAAAGCTGTTATTGAAGATGTTGGTACCTGTGGATGTGATTCCTTCGGCGAGGTCGATAAAGGCGACCACGTTTCGGGATTCGTTGAAATTGCTGTTTTTATTGGTAACCCAGACTTCAATGCGGTTAATATTGATCCCCGAACTAATCACCGGCATGTTTTTCAATGCCTGATCATAGGAATCCCTAAAATAATGGGAGAGAAAGAAATGTTTATTGGATTCATATTCATCCGCACGGATCTCAAATTCGTTTGCCACTCCTCCACCCTGAACATCAATAGATTGTGTTTTTCCCTGCTGTTGAGAAAAGATACTGGTAACGGTTAGCCGTCCGAATTGCATTTCGGTTTTGATCCCAAAGAGGCTCTGGCTACCGGTAATCAGAGATCCTGAGAGCGGAAGGTTCACATTGCCGGCTTCCACCTTCCGGAGTATTTCGTCGTCCTTTCCGGTATAGGCGATGCGGGTTTTATTTTCAAAATCAAAAGTAGCTTCCGTATTGTACGTGATCCCCAGTTCCAGTTTATCGCCGATCTGGCCGTTGACGTTCATCTGGATCTTGTTGTCAAAGTCGAAGGTGGTATTTTTCCTGACTTTCTCGGGCAGCGACGGGTTGTCGGTTTTATTGATCTGGATGCCAAAGATGAGTTCAGCCGAGCCCTGTGGTTTGATCGAGATCGTATTGGACCCGAAAATCCGGTCGAATGCTTCACCGCCGATATATAATTTCGGGATGAGTCCCTGCTGCGATTGGAACTGTTCTCCGCCCACGCGTTGTTTCCAGTATTCCTTTACCGAGCGGGTAAAATCATACTTCCGGTATTGCGAGGGAGTCAGGAAGTATGGATATCCAAGATCTTGATTTCCTAGCTTTTGCTGGAATTTGTAATCATTTTTATCCGGATCATAATCAATCGTTGAGGTAAGATTCTTAGGATCCTTCAGATACAACGGCGACTGTCTGGTCGACAGAGCGTACGGAAATCCTTTTGCCAGAGGAATCGGGTACCGAAGTTTAAAAAGGGTATCCCGTTTGGTGGTATCAACCGCCTGTTTAATTGGAACGGTCGGATTTTTTTGCTGTGCTATCAGGTTGCCCGGCAGTACCAATAGAAGGACCAGAACGAGATTAAGGCAGATCAATTTTTGAATCGATGGTCGATGCTGCATAGAGATTCCGGTGAAGCGATTAAAGTTTTTTCAAGGCCAGCTTGACAAGTTCTTCGGCCCCGTTTGACGGGTGTTCCCTAAGGATCTGATCGAGGACTTTGACCGATTCATTCCGGCCGAAGCCAAGCATAACCAAAGCAGATAACGCTTCATCCTTTGAGGTATTGCCCCGATCCTGCAAAATACCGCCGACTTCTTCTGTTTTTCCGATTTTATCTCTCAGATCGATGATTACCCGCTGGGCGGTTTTTAGGCCTACTCCTTTCACGCTTTTCAGCAGGATAACATTGTCGGTCTGTACGGCTCTGCGGATATCAGGTGTGGTGAGAGATGACAGCATCATGCGGGCCGTATTGGGCCCAATGCCGCTTACTGAGATCAGAAGCCTGAACATTTCCCGCTCTTCTCTGGTAGCAAATCCGAAAAGGGTATGGGAATCTTCCCTGATAACCTCCTCGGTCAGGAGCGTTGCCTGCTCCTTTCCACGAAGGGTGGCGTGGGTTTGAAGAGATATCTGGATAAGATATCCGATTCCGCCCTGTTCCAGCACGGCAATTGCCGGGGTTAGTTCGGTCAGTTTGCCTGATATATACTCATAAATGGCCATGGTACTATCAATGAAAACTATTGTGCTCCGAGAGCATTCTTTTTCAGTTCACGATTGGCTTTCCGGGATTTATAAATATCGACCGCCAAGTATATTGCCTGCCTCATGGAATCGGCGCTGGCCTTATCCAGGCCGGCGATTTCATAAGCTGTACCATGTGCAGGCGAAGTGCGGACAAATGGTAGTCCAACAGTATAATTGACACCGGAATCGAATGAAAGTGCCTTAAAGGGAGCCAGGCCCTGGTCATGGTACATGGCCAGCACGGCATCAAATTTCTGATAGAGTCCGGATCCGAAATAACCGTCAGCGGCATACGGTCCGAGTGCCATGATATTTTCCTGCCGGGCTATTTCGAGGGCCGGTTTGATGACTTCTTCCTCTTCCGTACCGAGCAATCCCTGGTCGCCCGAATGTGGATTCAGGCCCAGGACGGCAATCCGGGGGGTTCCGATATTGAAATCATGGCGCAGAGAATGATCGAGCAGCCGCAGTTTCGACAGCAGGATATCTTTTGTGATTTCTGACGGTACCTGAGCCAGAGGGATGTGACCTGTAACCACACCCACTTTCAGATAATCACTGACCATAAGCATCAGTACATCACCCGAGGCTAATTTTTCCTGAAGATACTCGGTATGGCCCGCAAAATTAAAATCCTTGCTCTGAATGGTATGTTTGTTGATAGGAGCGGTAACCAGGATATCGATCTGATATTCAACCAGATCACGAACAGCCATTTCCAATGCAATAAAGGCAGCTTCCCCGGCATATCCCGAAGCTTTACCCAGCTCAACGCGGGCATTATCATCGAGACAATTGATCAGGTTTGCCCTGCGGGGGTTGGCTTCCCTGGCGGTAGCCACACTGTTAAGGCTAAAATTCGTGATATTCAGGGCTTTGCGATGGTAGGCCAGAACCTTTGGTGAGCCATACACCACCGGGGTGCAGACATCAAGAATTCTCGGGTCCATCAACGCCTTGATAATCACTTCATATCCGATTCCGTTAATATCGCCCTGGGTAATCCCTACCCGTATTTTATGTTCATCCATATGATTGTCTTACAGTTGGTAATATTTGGTAATGAATTCAAGCAGTAATCTGACCCCGGTTCCGGTGCCTCCGATTCCCCGGTAGCTTTCGCGGGAGGTAAGGAAGGCTGTTCCGGCGATATCGATGTGTATCCATGGATAATCGGTAAACCGCTCCAGGAATTTACCGGCTGTAATGGCTCCGGCATTTCGTCCTCCAATATTTTTCATGTCGGCAATTTCCGATTCGAGCAGTTTTGCATAATCTTCCCAAAGCGGAAATCTCACCAGTCTTTCATGAACGGAAAACCCTGCCTGGATGAGCTGATCGAACGTATCATGAGGGGCCGTCCCCATAATCACAGATGCCTGAGATCCGAGTGCCACCTGTGCTGACCCGGTGAGGGTGGCGAGGTCGATGACCAGCCCTGGCTTGTATTTCCGGGCATAGCTCAAAGCATCGGCAAGAATCAACCTGCCCTCCGCATCGCAATTAAGGACTTCAACCGTGGTATTGTTATGCATCCTGATCACATCCCCCGGGGCATAGGCATTACCATCGGGCCGGTTATCGGTGGCAGGAATAAGTCCTATGGTGCGGACCGGCAAATTCATGCGTGCTAAAGCAATAAGTGTTCCGGCAACAGCCGCAGCACCGGCCATATCGCATTTCATTGCGTCCATGCTACCAGGAGTCGGTTTTATGCTTAATCCCCCCGTATCAAAAGTTACGCCTTTGCCAACGAGTATCAGCGGGGAATCATTTACTGAATTCTCGGGCTCCCAACTCAGAATAATAAACCTGGGAGGATCAATGCTTCCGCGGTTTACGGCCAGCAATCCGCCCATCCGGAGGGATTCAATCTGGATTTTATCCAGTATTTCAACCGAAAGCCCGGTTTCCTGGCAAAGCCCGGTCAGATCCTCGCCAAGCTGAGGCGCATTCAGATAAGAAACAGGTTCATTTACAAGATCGCGGGTGATCGTAACGGCATGAACCCGGGCATTTATCAGCCGGATCATGGAAGGATCACCATTGAATATCCCCAGCTGCTGAAATGAGTGCTTCTTGTCGTCCGGTTTTGAATAATATTTCAGGAACTGGTAGCTGCTGAGGGCGATTCCTTCGGCCAGGGCCTCTATCCAGCAGGCCTGACCGGTATAGTCAACAATGATCATCTCCTGCCATTTGCTGCGGCAGGCAATTTCGTGAATTTCAAATCCGCAAACCCGCCACTCCTCGAGCAGTGAATCACCCTTTTTTAATGGATCTGGTAAAACAACAATATCGCACTGGCTGAATCTGTTTAACAGGATCAGCTTCTGATTGTTATCAAGACAAAGATTGATATATTCCTTTTCGGCTGAAGGCCATTCATGAGCCCGTACCTCATCCGCATTGGCAAACACCAATATCCGGTTCTGGATCGGGATTATCTGATCGCAATTATACAGCAACATAAGAATATAACCTGTTTGAGGTCGTAAAGTTAAAAAAATCTGACCCAAACAGATGGGAGAGCCTGACAATTAGCCTAAATTGCGCGAGCAGAACACCAGGAACATGAGCAATACAAGCGATTTATCGGAAAAGGCATACAGGGGGGAATTGCTTTCGCGCGACGAAGCGATGTTTCTTTATCTGCATGCAGGCGATGGTGAATTAATGGAAACCGCTCATCAAATCCGGTTAAAACTTCATCCGGAACCCTTTGTTACCTGGATCATCGACCGGAATGTCAATATCACCAACATTTGCGTATCCTTCTGCAAATTCTGCAATTTTTGCCGGCGCAGCCAGGACGAAGATTCCTATGTCACCACGATGGACCAGTACCGCGAAAAGATCGGGTACCTGTTCAGTCTCGGTGGCCGTCAGCTCCTATTGCAAGGGGGTATGCATCCGGATTTGGGCCTGGATTATTATACATCGCTATTCAGGAACCTGAAAAATGAATACCCGGAATTACGGCTTCATGCGCTGGGGCCGCCGGAGATTGTGCATCTGGCCAGACTGGAAAAAACTGATTTTGCGACTGTATTATCCGAGTTGAGGAAGGCCGGGCTCGACTCCCTGCCGGGGGCTGGAGCGGAAATTCTGGTTGACCGCGTGCGCCGCATTGTGTCAAAAGGGAAATGCGGTACAGAGGATTGGCTTGAGGTGATGCGCATAGCACACCGTATGAATTTGCCTACTTCGGCCACCATGATGTTTGGCCATGTCGAAACCATGGAAGAACGGGTTGAACACCTTTTCCGGATCAGGGATCTCCAGGCTGAAAAACCTTCCGATAGCCTGGGATTTCTCAATTTTATTCCATGGCCGTTTATGGATGAAGGGACGGTCCTCCGGGATGAGATGAATATCCGCAATTCGGTGGATATCAGGCAATATATCCGTCTTCTTGCATTATCGAGAATAGTATTGCCCAATATCAGTCACATACAGGCTTCGTGGCTTACAGTCGGGAAATCAGCAGGGCAGGTATGCCTTCATGCCGGAGCCGATGATTTTGGTTCGGTGATGATTGAGGAAAACGTAGTATCCTCGGCAGGTGCCCAGAATAAAATGGATTCAGCCGGTATCCAGGAAGCCATCCGCGAAGCCGGATTCATCCCCCGTTTGAGAAATCAGTTGTTTGTTGGTTTAACCTGATCCGGAAAATCAATGGTTTTCAATAGACTCTCAACCTTCCGGATTGGATTTCGCTTACCGATTCTTGGTGCATATACAAACCCGAAAGCGGTTACAATACGGTTTCGCTTTTCATCCACCATGGTCCAGGAGATAAAAGGACCTCCCATATAATCAACTTTAACTTCCCACAGACCTCTCATTTCGCGTACGAAATTCCCATTTATGGTAAAGGTACGGGTGATCACCTTTACATCCGGAACTATACGCATATAAGAACCTTTCCCCGGCCCCGACGGACCAGGTACCCTTGGTTTCAGGAATTGATCAGTAAACAACTGCAAGTCTGGTAATTCCAATTGCTTTTCCGAAGTATAGGGATAGGTCCAGAGAAATACGCCCTGCGTTCCCTCAGCCGGGTCATACTGCACCCAGGCAAAATTGCCGGTATCCACTTTAGCCTCAAAACCCTTCGGAAAGCTAACCTGTATGTCATGATTACGCAAAATTTCCTCTGTAAGGGCCTGATTTTGATATTTGCGGTTATAGGCAACCTGCCGGTCAACTTCCCCGTTGCGAAGGACGTTAAGGATTATCTGACTGTTCTCATTAATGAGTGTCAATAACTGGTCACGATCGGGTGAATAGAGCCAGATTAAAATCTGTTCATCCGCCCAATAGTTCTTGAGCACTTTGATTTCGGGCTTGGTGATTTGCGAGCCGATATCAATAATCATAAGGTTCCGGGCAGGCCGGACTGTATTATTAAGCGCAGAGGGCGGCAGATGAAGTACGTTGAACATCGGCTCAGCGCCTTCCATGCCGCTTTGCGGTAAGGCAGACTCTTCCTGCGTGAGAATACCGAGCAGGGTATCGCCGACTGCTCCCTTGTAAAGGTCCTCGGCGATAATAATCAATACTTCACCTGGTTTCCCGGTACAAGGCGGCAAAACAGACTGCTGCCCGCTTTTACATGAACTGAGCCCGATGACCAGCATTGCTGTCATGGCCAACAAAATAGATTTTGTTTTCATTGTCACCTGTCTGAAGATTGATGATTTATTTTTGGAATAACCGGATGATATCGTTTCCGTTTGCGTACAGGACAAGGGCCAAAAGCAATAACATTCCAACGATCTGGGCTACTTCCATAAACCGGTCATTTGGTTTCTTCCCGGTGATCATCTCGAACGTGAGGAAGAAAACATGTCCGCCATCGAGGGCAGGAATCGGCAGAATATTTAGAACCGCCAACATGATGGACAGGAAAGCCGTCATATTCCAGAATATCTGCCAGTTCCAGATTGACGGGAAAATGTTGCCAATAGCAATAAATCCGCCAAGCGACTTATACGCTTTGGTTTCAGGATTAAAAATCAATTTAAGATCTTTCAGATAGGATGAGATGGTTTCAATTCCCTTCTTCACGCCGGCCGGAAAGGAGGCAAAAAATCCATATTTGATTTCTTTCAGTTCGAAGAAAGATTTCGGATCCTGTGGATAAACACCGATCTTACCATCTTTGGGCACAACCAGTGGAAAAGCCATCTTTTCTCCGTTCCGGTCGACATTGATTGTCACCGTATCGCCTATGTGTTTTTTGATCTCCATTACGAAGAGATCAAAATAGGCTAAATCCTGCCCATTGATTCCGATAATCCGGTCATTGACTTTTAACCCGGCATCTTTGGCCGGGGAACCGGCTATAAAATCGCGCACTACAAAAGGATAGGCATAATAGATAAAGCCCTTTTTTTCAATATATTGCCTGACAAAGTTTCCCGGCACGGCGATATTGACTATCTGGCCTCCCCGATCCACCTGAATGGATTTAGCGCCGTTGTAAACGATTTCGGGGATCACATTATGGAAATCCTCAACAGTATGGTTATCAATGGTTAAAATTTTATCACCGTGCTGGAGTCCGATGTTCAGGGCCAGTGTATCGCAGATAATACCATATTTCACATTTTGAGTTGGAAGATATTTTTCGCCCCAGGCAAACAGGATCATTGAGTAGATCATAAAGGCAAAGAGAACGTTAAAAAGAACACCACCCAGCATGATCAGCAGGCGCTGGCCGGATGGTTTCGACCGGAATTCCCAGGGTTGTGGGGGCAGTTTCATTGCTTCCTTGTCCATGGATTCATCAATCATTCCGGATATTTTAACATAACCGCCGAGAGGCAGCCAGCCAATTCCATATTCGGTATCTCCCCGTTTCATTTTAAAAAGTGAAAACCATGGATTGAAGAAGAGGTAAAATTTTTCCACCCTTGTTTTAAATATCCGTGCAAAAATAAAATGCCCAAACTCGTGGATGATTACCAGTAAAGAAAGGCTCAGTAAAAGTTGGGTGGCTTTGATCAGGATTACCATGGTAGATTCTTATTATACAAATGATAAGGCAATTGACCGGGTCTCCCGGTCTGACTCAATATATTCAGATAAACCGGCTACGGGCAAAAATGTTGCTTGCTGGAGTGTCTTTTCAATGATTCGTGTCATACCGTAGAACCCCACCCGGTCATTCAGGAAGGCTTCCACAGCAATTTCGTTGGCGGCATTCATGATACACGGCATGTTTCCGCCTTTTCGCATCACTTCCAGAGCAATAGCAAGGTTTGGAAAGCGGATGGAATCGGGTGCTTCGAAAGTCAGACATGGGTAGTCTGTGAAATTGAATCTCGGAAAAAGGCCGTTTAATCTCTTAGGGTAGCCCATTGCATAGAGGATCGGGAGCCGCATATCCGGAAGTCCGAGCTGGGCTTTTATGGATCCGTCGCAGAACTGAACGAGAGAATGGACGATGGATTGCGGATGCACGATCACATCAATCTGATCGGGTTTGAGATTGAACAGCCACCTGGCCTCGATAATCTCCAGGCCTTTATTCATAAAAGTTGCAGAGTCGATGGTGATTTTCGCGCCCATGCTCCAGGTTGGATGTTTCAGTGCCTCATGACGGGTAACTACTGTCAGGGCCGCCATATCCAGATTCCTAAACGGGCCGCCTGAAGCGGTTATATAGACTTTCTCAACTTCTGCGTGCTGTTCTCCGGTCAGGCACTGGAAAATGGCTGAATGTTCGGAATCCACGGGGAGCAGATCCACCTTATTTTCACGTGCCAGCCGTGTTACCAGCTCGCCTGCCACCACTAATGTTTCTTTATTGGCCAGAGCAATCTGTTTGCCAGCCTTTATGGCCTGAATAACAGGGATGAGTCCGGCAAAACCTACCATCGCGGCCAGAACCATATCGACCCGGTCACCCGTTACAACTTCCTCAAGGGCTTCCAGGCCTCCAAGCACTGTAATAGGCAGACCGGACAGAGCCCTCTCCACGGCATCCAGATGGTTTTGATCAGATATCACCACGATAGACGGATGAAATCGGGCAGCTTGTTCGATGAGAAGGCGATAATTCGTTTTTGCTGTAAGGACTTCTGCGGCAAATTCACCGGGATGTTGTGCGATCACCTCCAGGGTTTGTTTACCAATAGAGCCGGTTGATCCAAGGATAGCAATCCGCTTCATCATTCAAATGCAATAAAGTGTTCAGGATTAAGCGGTTTCCCAAGGTGCCATAATTCAAAATGCAGATGCGGACCGGTAGTCAGTTCGCCTGTATTTCCAACCGTAGCAATCACTTCACCTGCTTTGACACGGTCGCCCACCTTCTTAAACAACTCTTTGTTGTGTTTATAAACGGACACCAGGTTATGATTATGCTGAATCTGGATGGTAAAACCCGTTTCCGTTGTAAAGTCGGAGAGGATGACGGTTCCATCCAGAACCGCTTTGATTCCCTGATTACTGGCGGTGGCAACATCCACGCCGTAATGACCATTTGCATAATCGAAGTGAGCCATCAGCAGTCCGCGTACCGGCGGGAAAAAATAGAGCTGGTTAAGATTCCGGTTTTCGGGGGCAGTATTTTGAGGGTTCACATTAAAACGTTGTGCTTTTTCCACATTGATTCTCAGGAGAGAATCCTCGGAAGAGCGGGTATCAGAAATCTCACGGGTGGAAATCTTTGCAGCCCCCTCATCGGTGCTGTGTGTTTTCGGCTGGTCGCCATTGATAATGGTAATCAGGTTTTCGATGAATTGATCTTTGAGTGTCATCTGATAATCAAGGGAATCAACGCGAAGAGCATTCAGCCTGATATTGCGGGTCATCTCGGCTTTTGGGTACCCCGGAATCAACTGTTTGAGAGGGGTATACACAACCAGCATTACCACTATCACGGTATAGATGGTAAGCGAAACAGCGAGGGCATTAATTACGTTCATGCGCGAGAGTTTCATTTGCCATACTTCCTCGAAGGAAGTTTCGCGCATAATCACCAGCCGGTATTTACTTTTAAGTTTATGAACCAGTTTTTTCTTCTGTTCGGCCATGAGGGCGAAAATTGTTCGTTGGGGCAAAGATAGGGAAAAAAGGTTATCGGTTATCGGTTATCGGTTGTCAGTTGTCGGTTGCCGGTTGTCAGGGAGCTGACCACTTTTCGAATAACTGATAACTGACAACTGATAACTGATAACTTATTTTAATAAATTTTCCATGACCATCAGATGAATGGGAAAAAGTATTATCTTTGTGACCGCAAACAATGCGGGGTGGAGCAGTTGGTAGCTCGTTGGGCTCATAACCCAAAGGTCACAGGTTCAAGTCCTGTCCCCGCTACAAGAAAAACCCGGGTTTTACCCGGGTTTTTGCATTGTAATGCATGAATTTGCCAATTATCGGTTTTATTCGTTATTTTCTGCGCAGGTAAACTACCGCATCCGTTAAAATTTATTTTTTAACGATTTTCTCTGTCGACCGGATAGTCATCGGAATTGACATCGGTGACGGCAATTGTGGAGAATCAATCGAGATGGTTCCCGAAATAGCAGTTATCGTTTCTGCACTATTAATCAATCCTGTTGCCGGATCGAGAAGCAAAGTCCCATCCTTGGCACCGAGGAGCTCATAAGTAATATTCATCCCCTGCATCTCCATCGGAGGAGAATCCGGATCCTGGGAAATCTGTACCGACACTTTGATTTCATTAGATTCTTTGGATGATTTCATCAATTCATATTTTGCTAAAAATTTAAAGGCAATCATCTGATTGGTTTTAGATTCCACTTCCCATGGCTCTTTAGTCTGAGCTCCTCCCGCGGGGAAAGTCAGGATCAGACCTTCCATGGTTTTCTGGAAGCCTTCTGCAGTTGCAGCCGCGCCGGCTGAACCGGAAGCCATCTGCATCTGGGCACCACCCAGGTTTTCGATAATTTTATTCACCTTTTCAACAATCCCATCAGGAGCCTTGACGTCGGTAATTTTGCCGAGCGGGGATAGGGTTAAGGTATAAACTTCGTTCAAAGTAACCGCCATACTTTTGGCAAAATCAGGAACAACAGAGTCAGTGGCTGAGTTGTACTTCATGTCACCCATCGGGGTGGTTGATGACATCGCATAGGCAACCAGCGCAACATTCAATACAAAATCGCCGGCCGGTGTAACCTCAGCCACTTTAAATCCATACGTCAATGAGGTGGCAACCGTTGTGCTCTGGCTTTGTCCCATAACCTCCTGGGCAATATCCTGTGATACATTCATTTCGTACTTAAACTGATCACCGGCCTTAAGCTGGTACTGCAGTTTAACTTTCTTAGCCTCGGCTTGCATACCCATCGACAGTACCAGCACTATAACAAATAAAATTCGGGTTGTTTTCATTTTGGTTGTGATTAGTATTCGGGATTATTAGTCTGTAAAAAAACAATTTGTTACATTTCGTCGACGAAGGTCGGTTTTATTAATGATATATGAAACCCGGGATTATTTTGATCCTGCTGATATTTTCAGATAATAGCTGTACGTGGCCGCCAGGCGCCAAACCCGTAAAAATATCCGAAGAAAGATCATAACCTGTTGTATCACAAATATAAACAAGATCGTACCGGCGGTATTAACCAGAATCGATGAACGGATCAGATAGAATCCGGCAAATAATACCAATGGAAATACCAGCAGCAGCAATCCCAGGAAGTAGAATGAAAAGAAGCGCCGGAAGGCCATTTTCAGACACTTGAAAATCGTTTTAAATACTTTACGGGAGTCCTGTTCAAAAAGTCTAGATTTAACCAAATCTGCCAGAAGGAATACAAAGACCAGTAAAATCAGATGACCGCCCATAATAAAAAGGAAAGGGCACACAATCTGTTGATCCGTCAACCCCTCCCGTGATCCGGTTGTCAGAAGGTATGGAAGGTACAGGATCAGTCCGATAATCAGGTGAATAATCAGAAAATAGACAGCAAGCTTCAGATATCGCCAGAAATATTTCCGGCCGTGCTGGTGAAAAAAGGAAATGGTGAATTTGCCCCTTGGATTGGATACCCAGGAAAATATGCCTCCGCTGAGATACACCTGAAACAGCAGGAATGCAAAAATCCAGGGCATGAAAGCTTTCAGGTAAAATCCAAAGGCTTTGCCGCCATTATCCAGTAATTCCCGGATAGCGGTGGCATCGAATCCGTTCATCAGGGAATCAGGAAGTTGGCTGTTGCCGGCAGCTGAACGAATCAGGCCGTAAAACGGAATTGCAAGGAGAATGGCAATAACCAGGTAGGAAAGGTAGATCAGCAGCAGCATCCGCAAAGATTTAATGGCAGCTGAAAAACCGTATAAAAAAGATGAAATGGCTTTCATGATATTAAGGGTATTGATTATGCAAATAATGACATCGAATGAATCAGATTCTCAACAAAGAAGAGAAACCGGGCGGTCCATTTCAGCGCCGGTTTAGCTGATGGATGCACCACATAGCTATTATTGAGGAGGTTTGCATCCAGTAAAATTTTACCGGCCGGATCAATGCAGGCTGAAACCACGCGGGTCGGTTTTTCATAGACGAGGTCATAAACTTTATCCTTACCTTCCCAGTGCTCGGTAATCTGTTCACCGTTGTCAAACCTGACAGTTATTTCGACTGGTATAATACCATCCTGAAGTCGTTCCAGCTGAATGACTGATCGGTACATGCCCTCTACTTTTTCTGGTTCAATATAGGTTTTACTGCCACTCTGATCATATAATCCACCCTTTTCAAATACAGGATTAACCCGGATAGTACGGATCGCATAATCGACCGAAGCGGTACCATACAGGAATTGATCGAAGAACCAGTTCAGGTTATCGCCAAAGCGGTTTCCAAATGATTCCGTCACGACTTCATTCACAACATGCACAAAATCACGGCTTGAAGGATGCCTGAAGGCCCATCTGTCATAGTATTTTTTAAAAATCTTATCCATCGTTTCCTGCCCGATCATCCGTTCAAGGGTATTGAGCATAGTGGCGGGTTTTTGATAAACGCTTGGTCCGTAAGTATTTCTGGGAAAGTTCCATGAATTATTGAAAGTTGCCACAAGATTGGGACGGTATCCTTCCAACCAGGTGATCCGCGAGAACTCCACATCTCCGACATGAAAAAATGGAAATCCGAACATGCTTGTTTTATCGCCGTAGGCCCAATCCATGATGCGGTTTTCCCAATAGGAGTTCACTCCTTCATCGAGCCAGGGTTCTTCAAATTCATTGTTTGCCAGGATGCCCATGAAGTATGCATGCCCGAATTCATGAACAGTAACCATTTCCGGCATCCGGATCTGTTCCGGTAACATATAGAATGTCCCTGCTGTGATCAAAGTGGTATACTCCATGCCACCGGCACCCTGACCATAAGATGGCGGGTCGACAATAGTGAGATGGTTCCAGGGATACGGAACCACATGGGTTTCCAGATATTCTAATGCATATTTTACCGCTTTGATGTGGCGCTCAGCCTGGTTGAGATGTTCAGGCTGAATCATCAGTTTGATATTCACGTGTTTCCATTGGTCCTCCATCACTTTATAATCCTTTGAGGCGGTCCAGGCAAAATCAACAATATCTTCAGCGCGGTACGAGAGGGTTTGTTTTCCATCAGACTCCTGTTTGCTCATCAGTTTGCCTCCACTGCCAACAACATACTCTTCAGGCAAGGTAATATCCACCTGATAGAGGCTGTGGTTCGAATAAAACTCCGAACTGGGATGGAACTGGTGGGTATTCCATCCTCCTTTCTGAGCATATCGCATCCCGGCAGGCTCGTAAACACCGAGTTTCGGGAACCATTGGGCTACAAAGAAAAAATCCTTGCTATACCCGGTCCGGAAGCTAAGTTTGGGGAGTTTGGAAGTAAAACGGATTTTCACCGTGATGGATGAATCGGGCAAAATAGGAGTGACCAGCGGCACCGACACCACCGTCTGGTCCTTTCCATAGATATCAGGAGCAAGAGGTTTCTCATCGGGCAATATCAGTTTAGTCGGAGCCAAATCCTCATCAGGTTGAATAAATTTCAGCCGGCTGGTCAAATCTTCGCCACCACTGGTTCTTACCTCATCGATGTCGATAAAACCGTAATCGTTCTGGCCGGATTCAGCAGACCGACGCTGTGCTTTGAATGTTGACCGCGCATTTTTAAAAGCATTCAGATACAGGTGAAACTGGAGATCTTTTACAGTATCCCTCGAAGGATTTCTCCAATCCAGCACAACCTCCCCCTTCACTGTTTGGGTGACCGGGTCGAGTTCAGCTTTTATCTTGTATTGGGTAATTCTCGGGCTCAATGGAGCCGGAAGTATTTGTTGCGACAGGGCCGGAGGGCAGGCATATACATAAGCCATCGCACAGATAAGGAAAAAGCAAGGTTTCATGGTAGGTAGATTTAAGTATCGTTAAGGCTTAAAAGTAAAAAAAAACCGGCTAGGATCATTTCTTGCCGGTTTATTCTTGTGGGAGCCATGACCGGGAATCGAACCCGGAATTGCGGTTTACGAAACCGCTGTTATACCATTTAACTATCTTGGCTTAAAGAGCGCACAAAGATAGGAACGATTTTTATTTTTGCCAAGGCTCTTGTTCAGTCAACCTTAGGCTTCCATGAAGGTCAATTTCAATATAAAACAATTACGTAAAGACATTTGGGAATCCATTTCCGGTACTGAAATGGATTTCACATCAGGCAGCATTGGCCGTGCGGTTTTCCTCTTATCTGTTCCGATGGTCCTGGAAATGATTATGGAATCGATCTTCGCGATTGTCGACATTTATTTCGTTTCCAAGCTTGGTTCAGAAGCAGTTGCTACCGTTGGGATCACTGAATCCCTCATAACAATTGTGTATTCAATCGGCAGTGGCCTCGCTATGGCAACAACCGCTTTGGTAGCCCGCCGAACCGGGGAGAAGCGGCCTGAAGAGGCTTCGAAAGTTGCTTTTCAGGCCATCCTGACGGGGGTTGTGGTGTCATTTCTGATTGCCGTTCCGGGATTTTTATGGAGTTCCGACCTCATCCGTCTGATGGGCGGATCTCCTGAGATGCAGAACGATTTATCGGAATACACGCGTATAATGCTTGGATTCAATGGGATAATCATCGTTTTATTCATCATTAACGCTGTACTGAGAAGCTCGGGTGATGCAGCTATGTCGCTGAGGGTTTTGGTTATAGCCAACATCTTCAACATGGTACTTGATCCATTGCTGATATTCGGGATTGGTCCATTTCCCGAGCTGGGAATCAAGGGCGCTGCGATTGCAACGGTAACCGGACGGGGAATCGGGATTCTGTTTCAAATATTTCTGCTGTTCCGCGGAAAAAGGCGAATCCGGCTAACTCTTGCCGATATCCGGTTCGAACCGCATACTATGCTGCAGATCATCAAATTATCTCTTGGCGGTATCGGCCAGTCACTGATTGCCACCACCAGCTGGGTGGGGCTGGTGAGGATTATCGCCACCTTTGGAAGCAATGTTGTTGCAGGATATACGATTGCTATACGTATCATCATTTTTGGGTTATTGCCCTCTTGGGGAATCAGCAATGCAGCTTCCACACTGGTTGGGCAGAATCTGGGAGCTAACCAGCCCGACCGGGCGGAGCGGTCAGTATGGATGACAGCAAAAATGAATATGGTGATCCTTTCAATTATCGGATTGGTCCTGGTGCTGTTTCCCGGTACTTTTATCCGGATGTTCATACAGGACCCGAACGTTGTATTGCCTGGAATTCAAGCCCTTCGCATCATCAGTATCGGATTTCTTTTTTATGGCCTCGGAATGGTTATGATCCAGTCGTTCAATGGCGCCGGGGACACCGTGACTCCAACCAAAGTATATTTTACCTGTTTCTGGCTGATCGAAATTCCTTTGGCTTGGATCCTTTCCAAACCATTCGGCATGGGACAGACGGGGGTCTTTATTGCAATCGTAATTGCCGAATCCATCATGACCATCCTTGCTTTATATCTTTTCCGGCGGGGAAAATGGAAATTGAAAAAGGTTTAAGAAGTTTCGGTCTCAGGATTGATTATTTCCGGAAGGCGGTCAGGATCATAACCAGGCCGGTACCAACATCCATTATGCGGGCCGTAAAAGCTATTTCGATACTATCATCCTCATAGATGAATGCTCCGTGGTAACTCGATGAATTGACATCCCAGTAATTATAACCAACAACCTGAACGTTACCCGGTCCGATCCAGGCTTCCTGTTCCGGAATATCAAAAACGATGGCATTACCAGCATCTTTGACATTTGTTCCGTGAAACATCACGATGTTGCCGTCATAGAAATCCAGGACACCGGGATCCCCGGAATTTTTGGTAACCCTCATAGTACCGGTGATGTCACCAACGTTCCCCTGATCGCCAACATAAACCAGATCGGCCCCATCCTCCATGTAGATTTTGACCGTATAGCTGTATTGCCCGGTAATTTCATCACGCAAGTCGGTCTCTTCCTTGGTACAGGAGGTAAACAGAAAGGGAAGTGCTGCCATCAGGAACAGGAATCCCGGCAAGATTTTGGTTTTTAAAGTTTCCATTTCTTTTTTGGTTTGGTGAGTTTTTTAATCAGTTGGAGCCCGTTGCCACCCCCAGCTTTCTTAATTCAGTTTGATGAAGCATGATAGCCTGGCGGAGTCCGTATCTCTCTTTCAAAACGGGTGCCAATTCCCAGCCTTTCCGGATAGCTTCTTTGTCATAACTTTCTAAAACAATGTATTGGAATGTTTTACCCGTTAATCTGACTTTAACCGATTTCTGATAATTGTCGGCGATGAAGGCAATAGCGCCTGCGTCAGAACCTTCGCGGAATTCGATGGTTTCCCACCGATCCCCGAGATCTTCCACTTTGCGGTTCCATTCGTGACCCAGGGGAATTGTATCCGTCAGGATATAATTGTCCTGATCATAAACACGAAGGCTGGTATGATCGATCCAGGATTTTCCATAATAGTGCGAAATCAGCCATACATCGCCGTTTTCGTTCAGACCGATATTTAGGAAAGTACGGTTCCAGGAGGATTCAACGGTTTGGCGTGTATGTTCATAGGTACCCGGTTGCCCGGCTTCACCGGGAGTAAACCGGAAATCTTTGGAAAGTTCTGATACACGGGATTCTAACCCTTTCAGTAAGGCTTCAGAAGTATCATTCACCCCTTTGTGATAGTCAAGAGCAATTTTATTTTTTCGCCGTAGGGCCTCCCCAACAATACCATAATCCCCCTTATTCCAGACCATCATTGAATCCAGAAGCTGCATAGCCGTAAATAATTCGTGGCTGACAACCAAAGCATCCGCACGCTGGAAATCAGACCGGGCTTTCTTTTCAACACCCGAAGTGCACGAAACAGACAGGCTGATAATCAATATGCTGCCGATAAAACTAGATGGAATTCTCATATTTCACGTTTTCATCAAAAATACGCTAAATTGCCACCCATTTTTACCGATATGTTCAGTCCGATAAAGAATTTCTGCCGCATTTCCTTCTTTTTAGTGATGGTTTATTCATGCAAGGCCGACTTTAACCCAAATATAACGTCGGCACACACCCCTTTAGTGTATGGCATCATCAGTCCTCAGGACAGCATATATTACATCCGGTTAACCAAAACATTTATCGGCTCAGGTATTACGCAGGGGCCGTTTTGGTCAGAATCCCCAGACTGAAGTCTGGGGTTAATGAAGAGCCAGCGATACTTAAATCTTAAACTTCAGAATTCAGAATTCTGAATTCGAATCTATTTAACTATCATGCATTTACTAATTTTAACGTCGGTAAGCATTCCGTCACAGCGGCCTTTGACGGTAACTGGCTGGCCTTCTCTGAGTGCATCGATATCGGTTTTCTGTTTAACGACCTGAAGGCTGTCGATGGTGCAGGTAACACCCATCATCGGATCTACCAGAGTCAGTGTTACATTGCCCTTCTCATCCTTTTCCACTGATACTACATTGGATTTCAGGAGCAGAGTTTTACCTCCGAACTTTTCAGTTGCTGCTTTTTCATCGGCATTGAAAACAGAAAAGAGTGAATCGGCGGTAAGTTCGAAATCCGGTTTCATTTTTTCGATAGATTTTTCCTTACGTAAAAACCCATACCAATATACAAAGCCGGCAGCAACCAAAGCTAAAAACACTCCGATCCCGGCAAGTCGCCATAACTTCATTTTCATGACGGTTTACTTTTTGGTGGTTTACTTTTTAGGAGTATAAAGCTGATAGTTCATCTGAACGGTAACTTTCATCGATTCAGCAAAATTCTGCCTCACAACACCGGGGATTTTGATACCATAATCTTCAGGGTTGATTGAAAAAACCGGCTGTCCGACGATTTTATCTTTGTCAATGGTGAGGTCACCCGCAGCCTCAATATCTTTTGTCACACCGTGAATCGTCAATTTGCCGGCAACCTTCAACGGGTATTTCCCGGATTTTGTAAAATCAATGGTTTTCAGGTCGGCTATTTTCCCTTCGAATGAGGCTTTAGGAAATTTTTCCGACTCCATGTAGTTTTCATTGAAATGTTCCTGCATCAGGGGTTTAGCAAATTGAAATGACCTGCTGAGAACAGAAAAAACCATTTCTCCGGTAGCTATATCGAGAAAACTGGTAACCTGATCATTAACACCTTTGATATCCTCGACAGCGGTATGGGAGAAAAAATCGATATGACCGGTTTTGGTAAAGTACCTGTTTTGAGCCGTTGCGGTAAGCGAAAAGGCCAGACACAAGGTCAGCCAGACAATCCTGTTTTTCATTACTTTGTTTTAGAATTTAACGTGAAAACCCTGGAAATGTTAAATCCGAGATGAATATCGCCCTTCATCCAGGAGCCGGTGGTTTTGCCGATGAAGCCACCCTCGCGCATTCCCTGCGAATTGGTCAGCATAATCTGAAACACATGTCCGCCGGTTTCGATATCGAATCCAATTGAGAGCCATACCTTCACCCTGTCCTGTATGACAACCTGTTGTGGCGCATCCATTCTGAAAAACAGGCATTATATCCCGTTCAAAGCAGACCGTGTCGAACTGCGTCAGATTCAGCGTTTCGTTTGTACAGGAAGGGACTATTCCGGTAATTGTTAAAATAAAAACAATAAGGATCACCCCGCCTATGATGGCTTTCTTTATATTTCTGTAATTTTGACGTAAAATTAAAACATATAGCGACATCCTGAGATTAACCCGGTTATTTAAAACTTTCCCAAACTATGAAAACATTGCCTGTTCGTTTGATTTGTATGGCTATTATTCCGTTACTCATTTGTCAGATTTCAGGATGCAAAAAGCCTGGCAGCGACGGCTGGAAACCGAAAGCCGGACCGCTGATGACGCATTGGTCGGCCGATGTGGCGCCAGGGAAAACCTGGACTGAATATCCACGTCCCCAGATGCAAAGAAATAATTGGATTAACCTCAATGGGTTGTGGGATTATGCAATCGCAGATACTGCCTCCGGGACTCCATCCAGCTGGGATGGGAAAATTCTCGTGCCCTATCCGATCGAATCTGCTTTGTCAGGGGTCATGAAAAGAATTACTGCGCGCGAAAAGATCTGGTATCAGCGGATACTGAATGTTCCGGCGCATTTGAGGAGTAAACGGATTCTGCTGAATTTTGAAGCGATCGACTGGGAGGCGCATATATTCCTTGATGGTGAAGAAGTTGGCTCGCATCAGGGAGGATATGATCCTTTTACCGTGGACATTACTTCCCATGTTAAGCCTGGTGTTCAGCATAAACTGACCATATCCGTCTGGGATCCTTCAACCGAAGGATATCAGCCTGTGGGAAAGCAATTTACAAAACCGGGAGGGATATGGTACACACCCTCTTCAGGAATCTGGCAAACCGTTTGGCTCGAAAAAGTTCCGGAAACACATATTACCGACTATCAAATTACTCCGGATATTGATAAACAGGAGGTACGAATAAAAATAACCGGTGAAGAATTTTACGGCAATGACCGGGTTCAGATCAAAATATTCGACAAACAAAAACTGATCGGATTTGAGGAGGGTGAACCGGATGAGCTCCTTTTGGTTAAATTGGATGAAATGCATCTGTGGTCACCGGAAGATCCTTATCTATATGACATACAAGTGCGTATAATAAGGAAGTCGGCCGTGGTTGATCAGGTAAAGGGGTATTTCGGGATGCGAAAGATCTCAATCGGGAAAGATGAAAATGGGATAACCCGGATACTTCTGAACAACAAGTTTGTTTTCCAGAACGGTCCGCTTGATCAGGGATTCTGGCCGGATGGATTATACACAGCACCTACCGAGGAGGCAATGAAAGCGGATCTTGATTCCCTTAAAGCAATGGGATTCAATATGCTCCGCAAGCATGTGAAAGTTGAACCGCGACGGTTTTACTATTACACGGACCACATGGGATTCCTGGTTTGGCAGGATATGCCGAGCATGTATTACGAGGTGCCGGTTACTTCAGATTCATTGGCAATAGCTAAGAAAGCACGCGGGAATTTCGAAATGGAGCTGACGGAATTGATTAAGGATCATTACAATCCGCCTTCGATTATTATGTGGGTGCCGTTCAATGAAGGCTGGGGGCAATACCAGACCGAACGCATTACCGACCTGGTCAGATCGCTCGATTCTTCGCGTTTGGTCAACAGTGCGAGCGGATGGACCGACAAGGGTGTCGGGGATGTTAATGACATCCATCACTATCCCGATCCAACGGCTCCGCCAATTGAAGAGAAGCGGGCTATCGTTTTAGGGGAATTCGGGGGATTGGGGCTTTATGTGCCGGGACATGTCTGGCAAGCCGAAAACTGGGGATATGAGAAGATGCAGAATACAGATGCACTTCTTCAGAAATACGAAAATTTCTACCAGGAGCTATTCAGGCTCCGGGATGAAGGAGGATTAAGTGCCTGTGTTTATACACAAACCACTGATGTGGAAACCGAGACCAACGGGTTGATGACTTATGACCGCAACCGGGTTAAGATGGGAGCTGCAAATGTTGCCAGGGTGCTTGCGGGCAAAATTACGGCCAAATAACTTAGAGTTGACCCTTGGAATTATGCGGCTTACAAAAAACATAGTCATCGGACTACTTATGCTCATTGCGTACCATTCATACGCTTTGGGACAGAACCGCATAGATAGCCTGCGGTCAATCCTCGACAGGCATAAGGTCCCCGACAGCATTTACGTGAAGACCAGCGTTGAGCTTTGCAAGGCCATTGTTAACACGGACAATGAATTTCTGCTTCCCGAATATGCCATTAAAGGACTGGAAGCCGATAAATTGAACAGGGATATTCAATCCAAATTTGCATTATACGAATACCTGGGGAATTATTATTGGCAGGTTGGTAAGCTTAGTGAAGCGGCTGATCAATTCAATCATATGCGCCTGATCGGTGAAATATCTTCTGACACACACATTACCGCGAACAGCTTCAATGGCCTGGGAACTGTATATTATCTAATGGATGATTACGATCAGGCCCTGGAATATTACCATCAGTCCCATCAGAATTTCCGATATCTCTCCATTGTTTACGGAAACATTGCTTTAGCCTATGAGCTGCATAACAGTAAGGAGATCAGAAGGAACCTCAACCTCGCTCTTGAAGCGGCAATTAAAGCCGATGACCCGTACCAGATTACCTCAGTTTACGTAATCATGGGTGATTTGGCTTTTGAACAACACCCGAACCTGGCCGTTAAAAGCTACAGTCAAGCATTGGAACTGGCACGAAAGTCTCAAAGTTATGATAAGATCCAAAAAACTCTGAAAGAATTGTCTCTTCTATCGGAAAAAGCAGGGAAATACAAAGAAGCAATAGCCTATCTCAGGGAGATAAAGGTTTTAGACGACTCTCTCGATCTTGAACAAAGGAAATCCAGGATTCGGCAAATGGAGACTGAACATCGGGCAAACAAAAAGGAATCAGGATTGAGAATCAGATACAATCAGGATTGACTGCGCGTTTCGACAGCAATATGCTTCAGACTATCATCAGGAATCTCTTGTCCAATGCCATTAAATTTTCCCGGGAGAACAGCACCATTTTTCTATCTGCAGAAATCCATGGGAAAGAGGTGGTGGTCAAGGTCAGGGACGAAGGGGTGGGAATGAATCGCGAGCATGTTGACCGGATTTTCACAAAAGATGAGGGAATTTCGACCACCGGCACGCGAAACGAGACCGGCACCGGACTGGGATTGATGCTTTGCAAGGACTTCATCACCAGACATGGTGGAAGAATCTGGGCCGATAGTAAGCCAGGTGAAGGAACCACTGTGTTTTTCACTCTACCGGATCATGCCGGGAAGTTTTAGTTTTCCTTGTGACTCCAGATAAGGACTCCCCCGGCCTTCATCGGATTTTCCAATATTTTCCCACTGTTTTCAGGATCGGCTAAGCGGCACATCCAATCATTTTCTGAACGTATTTCGATCCTGGCAACTTTACCATTCACCAGATGGGCTGATACCAGGAAAGCACCTTCGGTGCGCAGGTTTTTAAAAGAAACCTCCTTCCATGAAGACGGGATCGCCGGGAATACCCTGATGACACCGGTATGCGACTGTATCAGCATCTCCTGTAAGCCGGAAGCAAAGGCGAAATTTCCTTCAAGGGTAAAAGGCCTGTAAAGAAATTTCGATTTACCGCTTTTGGTTTGATCGCCATTAACGTGAAAGCTGTTTGGCAGAGTGAAACAGGTAGCAAAATCCTTCAGTGCTGCAGCGGCTTTTTCACCGTCGAATGCCCGTGCATAAAGGTTTCCTAACCAGCTGTATGAATAGCCGCACCACCAATCCGGACCCTGTTTCTCGAGGTTCCGGAGTGTATTTGTGAGGATTTTCTGCTCGGCCGGGCCATCTGACCAGTCGATCACACCCAGCGGGTGCCATCCAACGAGGTGCGAGAAATGCCGGTGGCTTTCCAGATATTCCTGACCCGGGGCAAAATTCAGTCCGGTAGAATCATAAGCAAAGCCCGGCCATTCGTTCAGAATCCGGGTCCATTTTGCTGCGTCGTCGTTCTTCCCAAGCTCCTCAGCGAGTTCGGCTGCCTTATCGAAAGCAAAGCGGATCATACCAATATCGAAGTTTGTGGTCTGGCTGAACCACGCTTGAGGTGAATTATCATGAATTTCGGGCGATGAACTCAGTGGAAGCTTTCGAAGTCCGTTGGAATCCCGGACAGAAAATTCATCCAGGAATTGTGCAACTGAAGAGATATACGGATAGGCTCTTTCAGCAAGAAATTTCCGGTCAAGTGTATAGCGCCAGTGCAGGTAGAAATGCTGGGCAAGCCAGGCTGACACGGTTGGCCCGAAAGAGTATTGAATCCATCCGCCCATGGGTTCCCCCTGAAGCGTAGCAACTCCGGGAACGTTGAGTCCACCGACTCCGAAGTAATCGCGGGTATACTTTTCAGCTGCCGGTTTGATATCCCAGAGCCAGTTCAGATAGCCCTCTTCCAGATCCAGATGGTTGGCGCTATAGGCCGGCCAGTATGACAGTTGGGTATTCAGATCATTGTGAAAATCACCTTTCCATGGCGGAAGTTTACCATTATCGGCGGTCCAGACTGCCTGAAGGGAGATCGGGGGTGCATCGGCGCGGGCAGCTGATCCGAATTTATACTGTTCGAGATACCACTGTTTCTGAAGGACAGTATCGGGTACATGGATATCCGATTTAGCCCAGAACCCTTTCCACCAGACTTTATGTTCAATTAAAGCTTTATCAAAGCCAGGAGCAGCTGCCGTAACCATAGTGGCATCCGGCTGACCCTTCTGGTCGGAAAGAGAAGAAGTAACGGACCATTTGCCGGTTAGGGTACTTCCTTTGATAGCCCATTCAACAGACACAATATAATAAAACCCCGGTGCACCTTCCTGCCGGTATACCAGTTTGCCCGGCATTTCCGTAACTTTTCCCTGCGTATATCCCAGCCGTCTTAAATCCTGTCCTCCAACAACATCATTACTGTTGGCTGCTTTTTGATCCTGGTAAACCGGTGGCACCAATTTCAATGCAAATTCTCTGGGAATACCGGTAAACCGGAAATATCCGACCCGTTTTACTGCATGCACAAAAACCTGCAGTTTTACCCCATCTGGCCAGATAATATTTCCTGTTGCTTCGGCCAGATTCAGTTCGGTTTTTGCTGGTTTATCTGTACCATTCCACGAAAATTCAAGAGCTGCTCCCGGAATTTTAGTAGGCGTAACCGCATTATCGTAAGCGCGGTAATCAAACAGTTCCTGGACTTTTCCATAATCCTTTTCCAGCCATTTCTGCATGACCCATTTGAAGTTCCATTCCGGCAGACTAAGTTCCGGTACAGGCCTTAGATCCCACAGGTCAGCACGGTCAATAGAGAAACGCAGGGCTTCCCCTTTTTGCCAGATCAACGCTCCGAGCCATCCGTTGCCGAGAGGCAGGCCCTCATCCCAGGTTTTAGCAAGAGTGTTGAATTTCAGATTGTTCTTTGGTGAAGGGCCAATCGAAGAAGAACAGGCGAATACAGATAGGACAATGGAGAGTGTCAGCAGATACAAGATGATGCGTCTCATGGTTGGATGCTTTTTCAGATTATAATGCCATTTTTGTAAAGATATTGAAAAAACATTCCTCAGATGAATTCCAAAAAATTCTCAATTCCGGCGCGGATACGCAGCTTTAAATATGCTTTCCGGGGCTTGTGGTGGCTGATCCGGGAAGAACACAATTCATGGTTTTACCTTGCGATTATCGTGTTACTGATCCCGGTATGTATTCTACTACGTCTGTCTCCTATTGAATGGACTTTGATTACAATGTGCACCGGGCTTGTTTTTGCATTGGAATTAGTCAATTCAGCAATCGAACGGTTGGCAGATAAAATATCCCCCGAACACGATCCGGTTATCGGAAAAATCAAGGACCTCACTGCTGCTGCGGTGCTTATTACTGCTATTGCTGCCGCCATTGTGGGATTGATCATTTTGGTTCCCAAAGTACTCATGCTGATCAAACCATGAATTGCTGAGGCTTCCTGTATCTTTGATTATACCAAGTTTAACAGATTATGAAAAATCCTATCCGCTCAATTTTGCTGTTTTGCATTTTAACGGCCACTCCTATCGGTGTTATATCCCAGGTGATCACCCCGGCCGGGATCGACAAGCTGGTGGAAAGCACGTTGGAGACTTTTAATGTTCCGGGGATTGCAGTAACCATTGTTAAGGATGGACAGATAGTGTTTGCAAAAGGATACGGGGTGCGGTCGCTGGAGACCGGTAAAATATGATTACGATAATAACCTGTATATCGTTGCAGGTGAAATAATTGCCCGTGTTTCCGGGACCACTTGGGAGCAATTTGTGGAAAAGCGGATACTTCAACCGCTGGAGATGACAGAAAGTGCGACCTCATTCGTAAGGCTGAAGGACACCTCAAATATCATAGCCGCGCATGCATTGGTTAACGGTAAGGTTCAGGTCATTGAGCGAACAAAGGGTGAACTCATGAATGCCGCCGGAGGAATATATTCCAGCGTGAGTGATTTGAGCAAATGGGTCATGATGCAAATGAATAAAGGATCCTATGGCCCCGATAAAAAAGCACGGCTGATCAGTAAAAAGATCCAACAGGATTTGTGGACCCCGCAAACCCTCATGGGAGTTGGCACAGCCCCATCCTACAACTCTCATTTTACCGCTTATGGACTGGGATTTCGGCTGGCGGACGTGAAGGGATACCTGGAGGTTTCGCACACCGGCGGGTTAGCCGGAATGGTTACGCAGATCACGATGTATCCTGAACTGAACCTGGGAGTAACCGGCATGGATTGGGTTAAACTAATGGCTGAAAGAGAAAAAAAAGGGATAGATGATGCTGCGAAGATTACCGGTCAGGTTTGGGCGGATATTGCCAAACAGCAGGCATCCGGTACCGGTTTCAAACCCGATCCGGAACAGTATACCGGAACCTACCGGGATCCCTGGTTCGGCGATGTTTTCATCGAATTGAAAGAGGGTCGTCTGTGGTTCCGGTCGAAACGATCCCCGGGCTTAACCGGTGAGCTGATATACTACAAGGGCCAGACCTTCATCGCCAAATGGAACGACCACAGCCTGGATGCCGATGCATTTGTATTGTTCCAGACGGGCTATGACGGGAAAGCCGCCGGCATCACCGTGAAACCCATCTCCCCGCTGACGGATTTCAGCTATGACTTTCAGGATCTTGAGTTTGAACGGGTGAAGGATGGGAAATAGAAATGGAGTGGAAAGAACCAGGTATGTCGTTCCGGGTGGTATTCTCAAAAAAGAATTCTTTAACTGTTGTCCGGGATGCACCTAGCCCTTACAAACAGAGGAAATTTCAAAAAATAACGTCGGTGAAAACGTCGGTGAAAATATTGAATTTGATAAAGAGTAATAATCAAATCACGATCCCGGAAATCGCCACCATTATTGGAATTACAAAGCGATCAGTTGAAAGAAACATTGAGAAACTACAAAAAGAAAAACAACTCAGGCGCATCGGGCCTGACAAAGGCGGATACTGGAAAATAGTAAAAAGCTAGTCCAATTGCGCTGCCACAAAATCTCCCACCTCACTGGTTTTGCTTGGATTTTCCCGGTTCAGGTCCCAGGTAAGAATTTTCTGCCGGATCGATTCTTCAACTGCGGCTTCCACGGCATCGGCTTCGGCCGGGAGATTGAGCCCGGTGCGCAGCAGCATGGCTGCTGAGAGGATCGTGGCCAGGGGGTTGGCGATATTTTTCCCTGCCCCATCCGGATAGCTTCCGTGGATGGGCTCAAACAAGGGAACCCGATCGCCGATAGAAGCAGATGGTAATAATCCGATGGAGCCGCTGATCACACTGGCTTCATCGGAAAGAATATCACCGAACAGGTTTTCAGTAAGGATCACATCGAACCGTTTTGGATTGATAATGAGCTGCATAGCGGCATTATCTATGAACATGAAATCGAGTTCTACATCAGGATAATCTAAAGCCATGCGGGTGACCACCCTGCGCCACAGGCGCGAGGTTTCGAGCACATTTGCTTTGTCGACCAGTGTGACTTTCTTCCTGCGCAACCGGGCCATTTTAAAGGCAACATGTGCAATCCGTTCAATTTCCTCCACCGAATAGAGGCAGGTATCAACGGCAAGAGTTCCATTATTCCTGAGTTCCCGGGGCTCCCCGAAATAGAGTCCTCCGGTAAGTTCGCGAACCACCAGCAAGTCGGCTCCGAGAATCCGGTCTTCTTTCAGCGGGCTGAGATGCACGAGTTCGGGGTACATTTTTACCGGTCGAAGATTCGCATACAGTCCAAGCTTTTTGCGCATGGCCAGCAGCCCTTGCTCAGGCCTCACCTTAGCATCGGGATTATTATCATAAAGAGGATCACCAATGGCACCGAATAGTATCGCATCGGCTTCTGAACAGATCTGATGCGTTTCATCCGGGTATGGGTCCAATCCCTGGCGCATGGCAGCCCCGCCGATCAGTCCGTACCGGTAATAAAATCGATGGCCATAGTGAATGGCAACAGCATCAAGCACTTTCACTGCTTCGGCAATAATTTCCGGACCGATGCCATCACCCGGAAGAACCGCTATTTTGTACTCCACGATAAGATTTATTTGGTTCGATGGTTGGTTTCGTATTCCATGATCTGAGGTTTCAGTCCTGCCAGATAATCTATGAGATCGCTTCCGGTAAGCAGGCAGTGCTTACGGAAAGGATTAATATCAAACGGAACTACAGAATATGGCCGCGGGGGCACAAGGAGTTGAGCACCAAGGTCAACGGTCCACGGTTCATGAGAATTTGATTGATAGATTTCCATCAGGTCGGCCAGTTGCTCTTCGTTAACTTCGAGTGGGAGAAGGCCGTTATTGAGGGCGTTTGTGCGGAAGATATCCGCGAAACCGGATGAGATGATTACACGGAAGCCGTATTGGTAAAGGGCCCAGGCAGCATGCTCGCGTGAGGAGCCGCAGCCGAAGTTGGAGCCGGTTAGCAGGATCTGCCCCTGGCCTTCGGTTTTGTTGAGTACAAAATCAGGATCAGGAGTTCCATCCGGACGGTAACGCCAGTCGTGAAAAAGGTTTTTGCCGAATCCGGACGATTCTACTGACTTTAGAAACCGGGCGGGGATTATACGATCGGTGTCGATGTTATCTGCCTGTAGCAGAACAACTTTCGATGATATGATATTTAGAGGTTCAAAGGACATTTCTAATATGCTTAGTTTTCGAAAAAGATTGTTTCATCTAATATCCCTTTATAAAGGAAATCAACATACCGGTTTATCAGATATTGAAGACAGTGAAGATTATTGATTTTGTTGAGGGGCGCTATTTCCCGTTTATCAAATATTTCTTTAAGCCTTTTCTTCAGCTTATCATTTAAAGGAGAAAGCGCTTCAAATATGAATGATTGTTTATCTTGAATAAATTCCTGAATTGATTTATTCGTTATTGGAAACGAAAGCAATGTTTCATAAGAAAGTGTTTTTGATCTCTTTAAATATTGGAAAATCAATTCAACCAAATAAGCAGCATCTGCTGAAGTTTTGCAGGCTACTTCAATGGAACGGTTATCCGTTGTTATTAAATCGAATGAATCTTCAAAACCATAGGTCTCAAAACCTCCGGAATCATTGAATAAAGAATTCAACCGGTCTGATTTTACATTTTTAACAATAACATCCCTGGTGGTTGCCTTTATAAAATACGTGCAACTTTTCAACAATCCTTTCACCTCTTCTTTTTCAACTGAATTGAAACTATAAAGTGTAGGATCGTTCAATAGGGATGGATAAAATAACATAACCTCTCTCACGTAATTTATTTCAACAATATTTTTCTCGCAAAGATAATTCGTCAAAGAAAAAATGTTCGATTTAATAGCAGAAGCATCTTTAATTATTGATTCAGGATCAAATTCAAATCCCGCTATTTTCAGATTATAGAGCTCGGTTTTCAATTTGATATACAAATCCGCCAATCCTTTTTGTTTTATGTAGGTTTGCGTGATTTCATCAAAAAGAAAATTTTCATCATCCGTTGGAACGCTGCTGTAAATACCTCCGAGAATGATATGTATAGCGGCTTCATCTTCATTATTAAAATCAATTTTGCGTACAGGTAATTTGGATAAAGGCGTAAAATAAAATTCGCGCATATTGCCCTTCATCTTCGTATTTTTTCCATACCATTCATTCAGAAAATCAGAATTAAGAAGAGATAGAAGGTATTTCAGATTTTCCTGGGTACCTTGTTTGGGCGTAATTAATGTAATATCCGATTGCGGATATGTTTTCACGTTCTCATAAGCGAAGGTATTTTCTTTTGCCCTGCGCGAAGTAACTAACTTTTCGCTTTCAAAAATAGTTTGTTCTCTCTGCCACCAAAGATCAAACCAACGTATTTTTCCATTTTCGACTTCTCTGCGCGGATCTAAAATCCCTTCAAATTTCCTTAGATGACCTACTATTTTTTTTATTGTTTGTTCATCCTCACAACTATTAACATAAAAAACAAATTGTTTATCACTGAAATCCACAAATCCACGATGGATGTTTGAATTTTTATAAAATGATTTTACAAATTTCATTTCATCATCGGGGAGTTGTAAAGCATCCAATTGCTGTTTGTCAAAAATGAAAATAGGATCGCCCGGTTTTATATCAAATTCCTGCTGTTCGCCAGTTGGAATTTTTTTAATGTTTTCAGCAGTAACTTTATCAGCACCGGAAACGATGCCTTGGTTCACATTAAATAAATCGGTGAGAGCGACACAATTTTTGGCAAGCTTTACTGCTTTTTCACGCGAATAAATATACCAGGCGTTTTCGTCTAATTCACCTTGAGTTATTCCACTGTAATATACATCAGCAATATTTTCCTTTTTATCTTTTCCCAACTCAAAATTAACTTTATCGGGATCGGCAAACAATTCAAATTGCTTAGGGTTGGTGAGTAAATCCATCCAGCGATCATAATTGGTAATGACCCTGTTTTGCGAGTCAATGTATTTTATATCAGAGTTTACCCATTCATTTTTAAACTGAACAACTTTAATTTTATGGTTTGCACGTTCGGTTTCTATGCTGCATTTTTCAAGCACAAAAACAATATTTTCCTGTCCCTGCGCTTCCGGGAAAAGTTTGATCCCTTTGAAATCAATTATCTCAATTATTTTAGCATGTTCAAGAATATATTTTCTAAGTGTGCCTGCTCCATCAGCGGTTAGCCAATATTGAGTAGTAATGAAACCAAATTTTCCACCTTCAGTAAGTTTGCTTAATCCAAGAATAATAAAATAATACAGATAGTCGCTTTTCCCCTGGTAATAATGCTTCCAATAAGGATGGTTTTGCAACGGACGGAACATTTCCTTATGTCCTTTCTCACCGATATAAGGAGGATTGCCAACCACATAATCAAAATCATTTTTGTTTGCGGTCAGGTTAATAAATACATCTTTAAAGGTTGATGTAAATTCAGAGGTATCGAATGATACTTTCTCAGACCCCGGAATTTCTTCGTGGTTATAAATTTTAAGTAATGAGTCGGTTGTGCAAACCCGGAATGATTGCGTTTGCCGTTCTTCTTCATTTTCAATTCTTTTTACCAGTGATAATATCTGGATAATTAAATTGAGTTCAGCAAGCCTGCTTGCAAAACCGGTTAATTCAGAACCATGTAAATTATCAATGATACTTCGTTTAGCTTCCGCTTCACAGTTAAGTCCGGCGTTACGAATCCGGATAGCTGCTTCGACAAGAAAACTGCCTGAACCGCATGATGGGTCCAGTAATGTTCTATTATTTATTTTCCCTTTGATTAGTCCGAAAAAGCCAACACGGTTCAGTATAAACTCTACAATATAATGCGGTGTATAATATTGTCCCTTTTCCTTTCTCTCATCAGCATTCAGGTAATGTTCATAAAGGTCGCCAATAAGATCAAAATTGATTTCGGAAAAATTGATTTTCGATAATTCGAACAATACATTGATCAGCAGTTGCTCATCTTTGGTTATCTGAAAATTATAGGGGAATTTGTCTTCAAAGTAAGTAAACAACTCACCGGCTTTCACACGGGCATCAAGCAGTATTTCTTTAAACGTCATGCTGAATGGAGGCTCAAGTTTCTTTTTAAAGCCTCCGTTATAAAGGTTTTTGGGGATAAGATCATTGTCTTCAAAAATCCGGATAAGAATAAACCTGAGCAAAATAACGTAGCTTATTTGTTTAACTAATTCTTCGGCAGCAATCGAATATTTGTCCGTTTCTTCAC
>JBBAAF010000006.1:0-59080 GCA_041658425.1 Bacteroidales bacterium
AAATCCCAGTTCCAGGTTACAACACGTTTTGTTAAAGCAGTAAATGCCGCCTGCTTACCAACAATGCTGTAGAAAATCCCTGCTTTGGGCGGATCAGCTGGCTCCTCCTTCTTACACGATTGGAACACAGTCATTCCAACAGCAAACAAAAAGCACAAAAAGAGTAATTGTTTTTTCATTGTTATAGGTAGTTGGTTAAAAAATTAGCTATTTACATGTTAAAATGCATATCAATACTGTTACATAGGTACTGTAAATATACAAAAAAAACTTATGGTTTCTTGTCCATTATACAATGATTATTGATCAATACCCGAAAGTGGAACTGAATCGGCTGATGCACCCCACTTCTTGTCAGGTAACGGCCCCATTGCCAATTCAATGGTTGCTCCATTCACCAGATCGGTATGGGTAAACCACGGACGGTTTAAAGGTTGGCCATTCAGTTGTGCCGACTGAATGTATTTATTTACCTTGGAGCAATTTCTGGCAATTATTCTAAAAGTATTCCCGTTATTGAGCTTTATGCTGACTTCTTCAAAAACCGGACTTCCGATATTGTAAATGGGAAGCCCGGGTGTGACCGGATAAAAACCCATGGAAGAAAATACAACGAAAGCTGTCATCCCGCCACCGTCCTCATCCCCCGGAATACCGAAAATATTATCCTGAAACCACACATCAAGCAAAAATCGTATCCGTTTCTGTGTTTTCCAGGGTTCTCCTGCATAATTGTACAAATATGGGATATGGAAACCTGGTTCGTTGCCCATCGAGAATTGGCCTACCATTCCGGTCGCATCTGCAAATTTTGCCCAGTATTGATATTTTGTCCTGCCCAGATCTTCGCGGAAAAGTTGATCGAGGTTTGCTATGAAGTTTTCACGACCGCCCATCAGGTTAATTAATCCATGTATATCTTGCTGCACCTGCCATCCATAGGTGTAGCCATTATTCTCATCGTAATAATCGCGTCCGCCGGGACCACCGTCAAATTTTGGATCTATTTCAATCCATTCCCCTTTGTCATTCTTAGGCCACATTAGTTTTTTATCCGAACGGTATAAATTTTTGTAGTTAGCTGCCTGCCGGCGGAAATATTCATGATCATCTTGGTGCCCAAGTTCTTTGGCCATTTCCGAAAGTGCCCAGTCGTCATAGCTATGACCAAGGGTAATGGCTACACTCTGACGCTTTTCAAAATCGTGAACCTCTTTGATTGTTTCTTCTTCCCCGGGCATAAGAGCCGGGTAATAACCTTTTTCACGATAGAAGGAATCAAGTTCGCATTTTGGGCCATTGCGCCAAGGAAGCATGGTTGCTTCATAGCCATTTTCCCTGATTCCCTGATATGCTTTTTCTACATCGTATCCACGGATGCCTTTTCTCCAGGCGTCAAGGAAAATGATCGTTGAATGGAATCCGTTCATAGCAGGGTCATCCTGATAAAGAAGCGGGAATTGTGGCATCCAGCCACCCTGTTGGTACATCGCAGTGTAGGAGTGGAGCATGTCAGCTTCTTTTTGAGGCTGAAGTATCATACGCAAAGGGTGGTGGGCGAGGTAGGTATCCCAAGCCCAATCATCGATATAGAAATCGCGTTCGCTTTTGTGAACCTGATGATCGTAAGCGCTATAATAGCTGCCATATTCATTAATATTCACCATACGTTCGTATGTCCGGTATAAAGAAGTGTAAAAAGTCCGACGTTGGGCATCGGTACCTCCTTTTACTTTAATCTGGTTGAGTGTATTTGCCCAAACTTGCTCACCTTTGTTTTTGAGTGTTTCAAAATTCCAATCGGAAATTTCATTTTTTAGATTTGCTTTGGCTTGTTCGACACTTATAAATGAAATACCATATTTAAATTCGATCAGCTTATCCTGATCTTTTGAGAATTCAAGCCAGGCAACGGGTTCCTCTCTGGTTTTATTTGTTTTCCTGATAATTTTGGTTTCTTCCTTTAACACAGAGTTGTAATCCTGATTGAACTCCCCGTAAACATAGGCTTTCATCCCATAAAACAGTTCTTCGCCCGAGAACGAATTCTTCGAAACAACCTCCCAATGGCCTTCCTGATTGATATGAAGCCTCAGGATTTTATCGCTTTTTTCCGGAAAAGTAAACCGAAAGTAACCAGTTTTGTTCCCTGGGGAAAATTCTACTTTAATATCTTCATCGATCAAATAAGTTGAAAAGTAGTAAGGGCGCACAATTTCCAGATCATGATCGTATGTTTGTCTTTCCTTCCAGGTTCCTTCTTCTTTTTTCCCTAATCCCGGCAGTATGCCAAAGAGTTCACCTTTCCGGTGCGAGATCATCGTCAGTGGGAAGAAACTAATCTGATCATCCAGATAATCAGCACGTATCGGATGCATCCGAATCATCTGGTTAGGCAATTGCACATTTGGTCTGGTAGGGTGTAGCAAGTGCCCCACCCCACCTATATATGGATCAACATAATTGAGGTTCGTTTTATTGCTACTAATAAACATACAACCGGCCATTAATATGACAACGATTCCAGTGGTTATCGACTTTCTAAAGTTTATTTTCATCGCTTGTTAAATATTGAACGGAACACCTCAAAGTCAATAAGCATAACTATTAAAAATGATAATAAGCATTACTGCATTTCTGTTAAACTCTATCTGCTGCTCATTAGGTGATTATTTTTCTCCTTTCATCTCACGGATACGATTCATATCATCCTGCAATTTATCCGCAAATAGGAAGGTGTCAGCGCTGTGCATAATAATATTTGCACCTGCTTTTGCCCACTCTAACTGTATGTCAAGGCTGCCTCTGTGGCCACCGTGGCAACCTACGGCAACACCACAGGCTCTGGCTTTTCTGATAATTTCGCAGCTCAAATCGAGGAACGCTTCACTGCGGTATTTTTCGGGCATCTCGTAAGACACGGATAGATCGTGAGGGCCAATAACGATGCCATCAACTCCAGGTCCGTCAACAGATTGAATAGCAAAAAATTGCTCCATGTTGTTCACACCTGTTGGGCTTTCAAAGTTGAGAAGCAGCGTGTGATTTTTATTATAGTTCTTCAAATAAGCTTCAAGCTCTGCGGATGGTTTTTCTTCGCCGTAAAGAATTTTCTTTAGCTTTTCCCCTTTCAATGGGCGATACTTTACTGCCCCGATAAGGTCGTAAACATCCTCTATGTTTTCAATATAGGGTACCAATATGGCTCCTGCACCAGCATCCAAGGCTTGAGTGGCCAAATATGGACTGGGTTCCAGAATACGAACAACGGGATTAATCCCGGCAGCTTTATATGCCCTGCACATCCACCCCAAACTATCGGGATTGTAAAAGATGCGCTCTTCACAAAAGAAGACGTAGTCGAGCCCCAGGCTGATCGTTATGTCAAACATCCTGGGAGATGTAGAGGTTATAAGTGTGCCATAAACATTCTTACCTGAGCGCAGTGCGTCCCTAAATTCTTTCCCTACCATTACTTCCATTCTCCTTCCTTGCCAAATGCAGCAACAGCTGCTTTGTTAAATACTTTTGCCGCTTCGTTCATGCTTTCTGGGATTTTTCTCTGCCATCCCAAGATCCGTCATTAATTTCTCTCTTCAAATCGTTTCATGATCTCTTTCCAATTGGTGATAATAATCCCCTCATCTTTAAAGAATTGATGAACCAATGGATCTGCAAATAATTCTCCTTCCCAAACTCTTTGCTGCCATGTACCAGTGATCGTTTTTAAATTTTCAGTAAGGGCAGCCGGATGAAAAATAATTTCAGTTAATCCAGAATTTAAGGATTTTACCAGTTTAAAGAAATTTGCGCGTTTTTCTTCGTAGGTTGAACCTTCCGAAACGCTTGTGAAATTATCTAACTTGGGTAAACGATATTCACCCACATGGTTGATCACATCATCGTTAATGGGGTAACCTGCCTGCTTGAATTTACCGGCAACTTCCGGATCAGAAAGGTCAATTACGTTAGCGGGGATATGATATTCCTCAGCGACCTTTAAAAATACCTTGACATATTCGGGGGACCCATATAATGTTCCCATGTGTGTATCGATATGGCTTGGTTTGAAACCCAGTGCCAGGACTTTTTCTATTTGTGTGCGGATTTCTGTTTCCACTTCATTAGCAGACGCATGCATCACTACTTCGGGGACTTCATGCCAGAATTTTCCATCCGGATCAACTAAACCGGGTACTTTAGATGTTTCAGTCAGAGGTCCCCAACGGTAGTTTTTCCACTCACTGGTTAATGTAAGATGCACACCGATATCGGCCAACGGATGACCTTTTGCCCAATTAATAAACGACTCAGCATTGGGACAGGGCATCATCACTGCAGCTGACAGCAAATGACCGTTTTCGATGTAACGTTCTGTGGCAGTATTTGCTTCCGGGCACATACCTGCATCATCAATATGAAGGAGTACCACTTTCTTCCCTTGTGGAAATCCCAGTTTCTCAGACCATGTCTTATTCTTCTGATTCGTATTGTTTGACGCAACAATTGATTGAATACATGAAATCATCTCATTTCTGAAATCTGCCATTTTTGAATCGCTGCAGACAAGGTCAAATACCTCGCGTGACTGTCCGAGTTTCATCGCCTGATATCCCGGATCTACAAGATTTGGCAGGCTGATTTTGAATAAGTGTTCGATATTTTTGCGAACATCTTCATCAAGATTCACCTCTGACTTTAGATATCCTTTTAAGGCTGCCAATATCCGATAATCCTCAATTCCCTCGCGAACGGCTTCCCATCGGCGGCTGGTAATCGATTTTGTCGTTCCTGGATAAACAAGGTTATATTCTAATTTCATACGCGACCACGGATTTTCACTCACTGAATTGTAACACCAATAGCCGATCCCGCTTGCGCCATTTCTCAGTGCAAGTAAGGCTGCAGTCCGGTATTCATAAATAAGATTGATATTTTTAATGTTGGGTCCAATTGGCCTCGAAGAACTGTAGGAGCAATTATATGACCAGAGCAATTTTCCGGTAGTGCGCATGATATTCATTTCGGGGCTTTTATCTGCTATCCAATCAATTGGAGGGCACCAGACATCAAGATATTTTGACATCGCTTCAAACATGGGTAATTCGCCGCCACCATCCTGGTACAGCATAACATCAGGATTTACTGCATGTGCCATTTCCCCGAATTGAACCACTTTATTTACTGCTTTCCACCCACTTCCGCCAGGTTCATCGATTGGATATAACGCGAAGTGATCGGTACCGATTCCATAACCTGTTAAATGGGCCACCAAATCTTTCAGATATAAACCAAACCGTTTTTTGTATCCTTCACTTGCAAATTCTTCCTTAATATCCGGGAGTCCGTTAATTAAAAAGAATACCTCCTTGCCTTTAAACTGATCTGTAATTTTATCGAATTCGGTATAATCAAAACCAATCAATTCATTTTGGTCATTGAATTTCAATTTGGGTGGGACCAAGAGAAATACGTTGTTTCCATGTGCAAGTAACCCCTCAACTTCCGGTCCTGAGGAAGGAGACCAGGTGCATAGTCGAAACTCAGCAGATGAGGCCATTTTGAACGGAAGAACATCAACCGAAATCTTTACTTTAGTTTCCGGAGCCGGAACTGCATGTGGATTAGTCGGTGCATCCAATACTCCCGCGCCATTGAGTGCCTGCAATGTAAGCTCAATATCATATTTCCCTGCTTTGATATTCCCAATTTCAATATCTAACCATACTTCTCTGCTTGAGAGTGATGGGATACTGATTACTCCTGATTCATCGATTTGAGGCAAAGCATCCCATGATTCCTCTCCCAGAGATGTGGGGGTATTGATAGATCGCAATGGCGTGACTTTAATTGCATTATTCTGATTGTCAATTAGTACTCTTACATTTAAAAGATGATCTGTCACATTAAAAAGCACCAATGGGACGGGATGATGTTCTCCTGGCACTACCGCATGATTTAATAATACAGGATTCTCAACTTTCGTTGGCAACTGCTTGTCAATATTACGATTGTCCCATTTATTCCCTTCAAATGCAATCAAACTGGTGCCAGCTCCAAAATTGGCAGCATTGCTGACAATATCACTGATCAGAACCGCACGTTTGGCCTGTTCATTAAGCTTTGATGTATTTTTAATGGTAGCCTGAACTGAACCTGCTTCACTGACCGATACCATTTCCTGCTGTGAGGAAATCGTATTTACTGCTGACTGAAGTTCAAAAGCTTCTTTTCGAAGTGCATTTGCGGATAATGGCAATACCTTTTCAACCTGGTCCGCAGAAGTGTTTAATGCGCTGACTGAATGTTTTGCCAATGCCCGATCGTTTACAAAAGCCAGCAATGTTACTTCGCGTGATGACGAAAGCAATTCCCTGCCTTCGCTATTCGATAAGGTCCAGGTGAATTTATAATTGCCGGGAAGCGAAAAATCAACAGGAAGGAGCAATTGACCCTCTTTCCCCTGGATGTTTGCAATAGCATAATTTTTTGATCCATCCGGGCTGATGCAAACTGCTGCAGCCTTTAACGGATTTGATCCAGGGCTTGGGTTATAAATATAAAATTGAATTCGTTCTCCGACTAATAACTTATTCCATTCCATATTCCGGGGGATCATGCGGAGTTCATCCGCTTTTGTCAAGCCAAACCATGAACCGGTATTTTGGATGTTGCCCCGGTAGCTCGACCATTGCGTTGCCGAATTTTTTATAGCCGGAGTTTCGAAGCAATAGGTCAGTCCTGCTTCACCACCGGTAAGGAACAGATCAAGTTTCTCCGGATTCCCGGTAATACTCCCGATTGAAGGTGTGACATTGATGGTACGCGATTGAAGTTGACGATCAAAAATCACATCCCCATTATTATTCAGAACTAAGATATGGCCTTGTTGAGTCGAAAGGATATATTCCAGTTTACCGTCGTTGTTGATATCTGCAATAGCCCCGGGAGCTAAACTGCGTCCTTGCATATCGATCTTCCAAAGGACATTCCCGTTTTCATCAAAACGATAGATTAAACCTGACTGAGTGATCAGAAAAATGTCAGTTTGCCCATCCTGATCAAAATCCCCCACCGAGATTGATGAAGATACAGGTATGTTAGTAGGGTACTGCCACACAGGTTTTCCCTGAGCATCGAAGCAAAATATTTCACCTGTACTAGAAGCTGCAACAACATAAGTTTTTCCATCCGAAGCAGCAAACATGACCGGAGCGGATGTTGACCAGGTCTCTGAAGATCCGCCAATCTTATACTTCCATAGCTCTGATAAATCACTTTCTAAAACTGTAATTGATCCATCGTTTGTCGCAATCACAATTTCTGATTTTCCGTCACCGTTTAGATCTCCAACTGAAGGGCTTACTGGCTGTCCGGATATCGTTGTCTTTTTGATCAGCTTGCCACTTAACGCATCAAATAACCATACCGTTCCCTTTAAATCAGTTTGCGCTAATTCATACGAGCCATTTCCATCGAGATCCGCTACAACACTTGCAGACCATTCTGATCCGGCACTCAAATCAGCTTGCCAAATGACTTTACCTTTTCCATTTAGGCAAGTCAATTGACCGCTATTGTCGGCAGCAAAGATTAATGCGACTTTTCCCGGGCGTTTTAGAACTGTTGGATAGGTCATAAAACGACTTCTGGTTTTCCATCGCCATAAACTACTGCCATTTTTTCCTACTGCGATCATCTCTTCCTGCGATGCGATCAAAGCCTCATCCCAACCATTGTTATCAATATCGGCAACAGTAGCTGAACTTTCTAAAAAGCATTTCTGATTACTGGCCCATGTTAGCTCTAAATCTAATTTCTGGGCAGGTAGTAGGGTTGGGAATGAGAATAATACTGTCATCACAGTAATAAAACGGATCAAATACCAGTAGGTCGTCATTGCATTATCTTTTTAGGGTCGATGACCACATGTTTAATCGATTTCTTACCTTCTCCCATCGAATAGGAGTAAGAAACATTTAGAAGGCCATCACTGGTCTGTATTAAAGAGGGATAGGAAAAATTTCCGTTCTTGTCAGGCTGGTATTCGATTAATTCTTTCCATTTCCAGGTCGAACCTTCATCATCCGAAATGAAGAGTGACAATTGATAACGGCCGTCAGTGATGTCATTTCCTACAAAGGCCCATTTACCATCCATTAACACACAAACTTCCACACTGGCTTCATTCGGAATGTCAGTTTTTTGGGAGAGACTCCACGATTCCCCGTTGTCCGACGAAGTACTGGTGTGTACCCTACTGGGTGCATCGCCACTGTCGCGCATATAGGCAACAATGGTTCCATCCTTCTTGATGGCAAGGGCAGGTTGGATAGGGCCACGACCAACAATTGGGAGGCTCGGTCTCCAAGTTGCTCCATCATCGTCCGAAATGGCTATTATCGAAAAGTTCAAACCATCTGAATAAAGCGGTAAAAGAATCCTTCCGCTTTCCAGAGTAATAGGATGGATACGAGTCATCCAACCCAGGCTCCTCTTCAGCAAATCTTTACTTGCTTCTTTGATCATGTTATCGTATGGAGGAGCATATGCTGCCCATCCTGCCTGACTCTCAGTCATTTCTTTAAATCTCTTCTCCACCTCTTTCACAAAACTATCATCGGGCTTAAGTAAGATATTATCCTGCCATTCCCAAACGGGAGCCTCGTTACCAAAATAATTTGTTGTTGTACGGAACCTTAAAATAGCATCTTCCCATTTATTGGCAATGACAGCCACCCAAAAAAGAAATAACTTGCCTTTTCGGTTTAGAAAAAGAACAGGGTTGCAATCGGGTATTCCCTTGGTATCTGCCATTAGAAATGGAACACTCCATGTTTTTAACCCTTTTTTCAACCTTGCCCCCATCACCCGGACATCATCAGCAGAGCGTTCTCCACTGCCCTGAAACCAGGCCGCCAATAGATCGCCATTTGGTAGCATGACAATACTGCTTCCATGAACATGCTCATTTTGGTAAGGGAAAATGATTTCTTCACTTACAATCGCTTGTTTAGCGTTTCTTGTCTGCGCCATTCCGCTCATGGCCGTTAACAGAAATAAAACTGAAAATAGTTGGATGATTTTCATAATCTGGATTTTTTTTGCTGATTGAAATAATACTTATTTATTATGTTCCTGTTCGCAAGACTGACTAAGAAATCATTTTGTTTTCTTTGAAAATAATTTCATCAATACAAATCCGAAAAGGAAAATTGCAAGCGTTCCGAATACTATTGTCAGATTGCTGTGAAACGGACTTCTGAAAGCCAGCAGATCACCTTCTGCAAAATATATTGGTGACAAACTCATCCAGATAATAACCAATACTCCTACGATCACACCAATAACAGCATCGATATTACGCACTCTCTTTGAAAGATATCCCAGAAGAAATAATCCGAGCATACCACCGCTAAAAATTGAGGCCAAGCCCCACCATGCATCCAAAACGCTTTCAACACCAACCAGCGCCAAGGCGACAAATATACCTAACGCACCAAAAATCAAGGAAGAGCTATAAAGAATCTTCATTGATGATTTTTCATTAGCCTCTTTGTTAAAATAGCGTTTATAATAGTCGGAAAGAATAATTGTGGCAGTACTGTTTATACTGGTAGCTACGGTGCTCATACCAGCTGCAAATATTGAGGCGATTAACAGCCCGGTTACCCCTACCGGAAGACCATTCACAATAAAATGCGGAAAAACTTTATCTCCTGCACCGGGAACTTTAAGTTCGGGGGGTAATAAATAAGGTCGTGCAGTGTAATAGGCGAAGAGTGCTGTTCCGATATAAAAGAACACAATCGATACGGGCACATACAATAATGAACCAAATAAAGCAGAGGACTTTGCCTCCTTCTCAGAACTGGTTGTCATATAGCGTTGCACATAGTTTTGATCGATGCCGTAATTCTGGAGATTAATAAACAAACCATAAATCAGGATTACCCAAAAAGTAGAATCTGTCAGGCTGGATCCAAAACTTCCCAGACTAAATTTATTGTTGGCAGCAGCAATCTCGAAAACCTGTCCTGGTCCTTCAGGCATTGAAAATGTCAATATAATAGCACAAACAATTGCACCTACAATCAGGATCATACCCTGGATAGCATCTGTCCAGATAACAGCCTGGATACCACCAAGCATCGAATAAACAGTTACAGCTATTCCTGTGACAATAATTATTGTTTTTACATCCCATCCAAACAAGGCATTGAGAGGTAAAGCAAGCAATAAAAGGATCGCTCCGGTACGCATAAGTTGAGTTAGCATATAACATGTCGAAGCATAAATTCTTGCCCAAGCCCCAAAACGGATTTCAAGGTAATTATATGCCGAAATACTTCCAAGACCTCGGTAAAGCGGAACAAAAAACTTAACAGCAAGAATTGAGGCGATTGGAATAGAAAGGCTAAATACAAAAGCATTCCAGTTCGACATATACGCTTTGCCTGGCAGCGCCAAAAAACTAATACTGCTGACAAAAGTTGCAAATATTGACATTCCAACTACCCATGCAGGTAGTTTGCCACCTCCGGCAGTAAATTGGTCTGATGTCTTATTTTTAAAGAAAAAACTGGCACCAATTATTACATTTCCGAAGGTCAAAACAATAAAGACGATAAGATCCAGAATCGGTAGTTTCATTAGGTTAGCTTATCAAAAGTTAAAAGAATCTGTATGATCAAGTCATGATTAACTTCAGTTCCTCTATGTATTGTTCAATTTTTTTGCGCTCTTCCTTACCATGTCGGCGAAGTGGCAATGCCATGTAATCATTGCAAATATTCATAACCGACAAAGCACATTTAATCCCCTTAGCAATCCTTGATGAGTGTTTACCAACATTATAAATAGTATTGTTGATTATCATGACTTTATCACGAAGGATTGCAATTTTATCAAGATCTCTGTCAACTGATGCATTGTATAAATCTACGAATAATCTGGGAAAAATATTTGCTCCTCCGGCAACAGCTCCATGACCACCATGCAAAATTGTGTCAGGTAAAAATAGTTCAGTACCTGCAATAATTGAGAAGTCTGGTGAGTCTTTAAATTCTTTAATCAGTGAGAAAAGGTAAGACATATCTCCAGAGCTATCTTTTACGCCTATGGCACCCAATTCTTTTGCTTTTCTTATCGTTGCAAGAGACATGTGCATTTTTGTGCAAACTGGCATATCATACATTAAAAAAGGTAAAGGTAATTTTGGAACCAGATTTTCCAAATACTCCCTCATCTCTTCTTGTGCAATTGGCATATAATATGGAGGGGCAATAACAACACCATCTAATCCCATATCTGCTGAATATTCTGCGATTTTCATAGAACCATCCAGAGAAGTGTCTGTAATACCAACTACTACCGGAACTCTGTGATTTACAAGTTCACTGGTTCTTTTTATAAGTTCTTTACGAAGTTCATAACTCAGGCTTGTTGCTTCACCTGTTGTTCCGAGCATAAATAATCCATGTACTCCACCTGATAATAGGTGCTCTATTAGATTTTCAAATCCCTGTACATCAAGGGTATTATTATCAATCAGAGGAGTAATAACTGGAGGAATAATTCCTTTTAATGGTAATTTCATTATTATGTAGTATTATTTATGTTGCATTTTTATGTTGCATTATATATGTCCGTTTTCGTAAATTAATTATTGACATATCATTTTATGAATTTATAATTATAACACAAAGTAACAAGATCAAGTTTTGTTTTACTTGTATTATCTTGTTCTGTTTGCATTGTTTTTTAACTGTTATTTTAGAATAATCTTGTATATTTGTGTTTGAAGTTAAATAGATTAACATGGAAATAACTTACGAAAAGATCTTTGTTCCCTATAAGCATTCGTTTATTACGCGAAAATTGCAGATGCACCCGGGTTCCCATAAGATACACTCCCATGAGAATTTTGAATTGAATTATATAACTTCAGGATCAGGGAAAAGGATCGTTGGTAATAGTATTATGGGTTATGCAGAAGGAGACTTGGTACTTTTAGGTCCCGATATTCCGCATTGCTGGGATGTATTGGAACCAGGGCGGGAGAATATTTCTGAATGTATTGTTACTCATTTTTATGAGAAAATAATAAGCTCAGATTTCTTTAATATCCCGGAACTTGAGGCGGTTGTAGCCTTACTGAAAAATGCCAGTAACGGGATTTGGTTTAGAGGCGAAAAAACCGAAAAAGTGGGCCTCACTCTCAAAAAGATGGTGACTTTAAACGGCCTTGAGCTTTACGTCGAATTGTTGAAAGTTTTTCACCTTTTGCTTCAGATTGAAGAAAGGGAGAATTTGGCTCTTCCTTCTTCACTCCCAAAATTCTATGATAGAAATCATTACCAGATTAGTAAAATCTATGAGTATGTTTTTAAAAATATTCAGACAGGAATTTTACTGAAAGATGCAGCTGTAATTGTGTTTATGGAACCAGGTTCATTTTGCAGATATTTTAAAAAGAAAACAAATCAGACTTTTATGGATTATGTCAAAAATGTCCGAATTGGGATAGCTGCAAAATTGTTGGCTGAAACAGACAAGCAAATAACTCAGATATGTTACGAATGCGGGTATAAAAATTTAGCTAATTTCAATCTTTATTTCAAAGGAATTATGAAGAAAACCCCATCGGAGTACCGCAAGGATTTTAAATAGTTTTGTTGTTTTGACGTTAATATGGAATACGGATAAAGAATGGAACGCGGATAACGCAGATTGCTTATGATTAAATATGATTTTTTCATCTGCGTTCATCATAATCATCAGCGTCATCAGAGTTCAGCTCTTCAAATGGATTAACCAACACCAGAGAATCAAAGCTTTCTATGGAACTTCCCGCAACTGTTTTCGTGGACGAGGGATGCAAAAAAACATGGAAACGGCTAAACTGTTCGCAGAAGTTAATATTGCATAGGAATCGGTCAATAATTATTACAAAAAATACAATTTAATACTGTTTCTTGAATTTGAGATGGTAAATGATATTAATTAAAAGTATAAGCTATGAATAGTTCTGAATATCAGGGAAATAAATTAAATCTATCGGAATTTGGCTGGATGAATCAACCCAAAGTTTTTTCTTTAGAAAATGACCGTCTGACCATTATAACCGATCCGGAAACCGATTATTGGCAACGCACCTATTATGGTTTTCAAAACGACAATGCCCCTACATTCATAAAAGATATTGAAGGAGACTTCACCTTTGTTGTAAAATCCGACTTTGAAGCTGTAAATCAATACGATCAATGCGGGATCATCCTTTATCATGACAATGAAAACTGGGTAAAGGCATCCGTTGAATATGAGAATGAAGAATTTGCACGTCTGGGTTCAGTTGTCACCAATTTTGGATTTTCAGATTGGGCATCAACAGATATTTCCGCAGAAGTTAATTCAATGTGGTACCGTTTCAGCCGCAAGGGACAAGATTTTTGTATTGAGTATTCATCTGATGGGGAACACTATCAGCAGATGCGGATTTTTCATATGCACATTGCAATACTGATTGCGCGGGCTGGCGTTTACGCTTGCAGCCCTTTGAAGTCAAGCTTCAAAGCAGTCTTTTCAAATTTTGAATTGGGGTTGTGTAAATGGTTTGACCATCATGGCAACTAGCCTGTTTTGCAGAATAAAGATTTATAAACCAAAATTAACTGCCATATTATGAGAAAATTGAGACTGTATTTATTGCAAATCCTTCCTTTGATTTCCAGCTTCATTTTTACTTTAAGTTTAATTTCTTGCAAACAAGAGGCTAAAAAAACGGAAAGCACTTCAGGTGAAGAGATTTATCAGGATGTCCCGTTTGTGCAAGAGTTTCATGATGCTTATATGGTCGGTAATAACCAAGCCGATAACGAAGTGCGGAGTATTGCGGTTGACCACGAATCAAATGTCTGGATTGCAACGGCTTCGGGTGTTTTTCTCAAAAAGGCTGAAAGCAGAGTTTGGGATCCTGTTATCACGGGCGATGACCGGGGGCCGGCCTATTCGGTTACAGTTAATCCGGATGGTGATGTTTTACTGGGAACATGGGATGGTATTTACAGGTACAAAAATCACCTGCTTAATAAAGAAGAGGGAGCAAAACAACCTATATCTGAAATTTGTAATGATGGAAACGGAAATTATGCTCTAAGTCCATACGGAATTTGGCGCTACAAATCCAATAAATGGGAACAGCAGGAATATAAAATTTCGCGTTCAGTCCGTGACGCCATTACAGACGGGAAGGGTAATTTGTGGGTTGCAACAGATGTCGGGCTCTATCTTTGTAAAGATGGCAAAACTAAATTATACCAGGATGTTACGGAATTGATCAGCTGCTATGTCCGGGCAATTTCTTTTGACCCTGACGGAAATATTTGGGCCGGGGTAATGGGTGGCGTTTCTATCAGGGAAGGTGAACGCCTGACCAAAAATCTGACTCCCAAAGAGGGGATTCCTTCTGTATCAGTAAACTGTATTAGTCAATCGCCCGAGGGAATAATGTGGATAGGAACCGATGTTGGGGTGGTCCGTTTTGCAAAAGATGGCTCGCACTCACTGCGTTTTAGTAAACGGTGGTTGACCGATAACAAGGTTACAGATGTGGCTTTTGATGCTGACGGGAATGCATGGATTGCCACTGCCAATGGAGTAAGTGCTATCAAACGAAGGATGATGACATTGAAGGATAAAGAAAAGGACTATTACAGTCAGTTAATGAAAAAGCATATACGTGATCCCTGGACTTGCGGAATCCTGAGATTGAAAATTCCCGGAGATACAGCTTCATGGCGTAATTCGGATGACGATAATGATGGGGAATATACCGGGGGCTATTTGGCCATGGAGAGTTTCAGATATGCGGTAACGAAGGACGAAGATGCCAGGATCAAAGCACGAAAAGCTTTTGATTTTTTGAAATTTTTGCAGGAAGTAACCGGAACGGAAGGATTTTTTGCCCGCTCCATTGTCCCTTCCGATTGGACTGAAGTGAATGACGGTAACAGAACTTATACTAAAAAACAGCTTGCTGATGAACTGATAAAAGATCCGCGCTATAAACCAGTCGAACTAAGATGGCGAAAGTCGGCTGACGGCAAGTGGTTGTGGAAAGGAGATACCAGCAGTGACGAAATGGATGGGCACATGATGAGCTATTTTTTCTACTATGAGTTTGCAGCCGGTGAGGATGAAAAAATATTGATCCGTGACCATGTTAAAAAAATAATGGACCACTTGATAAAGACCAACTACAACCTGATTGACATAGACGGAACGCATACCCGATGGTCTGTTTGGTCGCCAGACCAGTTAAATCATGACCCGGATTGGGCTTCGGAAAAAAGCCTCAATTCATTTGAACTTCTTACCTATCTTAAATTTGCAGGGCACATTACCGGTGAAGAAAAATATGAAAAGGAATATCGCCGTTTGATTGACAAGGAAGGGTATCTTGAAAATGCATCGCATTTAAATTCCAAAAATCCGGCATGGCAAATATATTTTGACCGTACTTTGGAAGGCTATCTTTTCCCCATCTTGCTGAAATATGAAAAGGACCCAGAGCTGAATCAGTTTTATAATAAACTGATTAACGAATGGATGGACAATCAGCCAGCCGGGGAAAACCTGATCAATAATCTGACTTATGCTTTGGCTACAGGTAAAAAAGTCAATATACGTCAGACGATTGATTTTCTGAAGGATGCTCCTCTCGATCTGGTCGATTGGCCGATCGATCATACTTTGCGCGAAGATGTTCAAATTGTCAGAAGCCCGATTCTCGAAGAGGTTCAGATTACCGAACTTCCACCCGCAAGTGAAAGGTCTACCGTACGATGGGATAAAAATCCATGGGCCGCAGTACAAGGAGATCCGCAGCAGGTGAGGGAACCGGTTTTTTGGCTTTGGCCTTATTGGATGGCACGTTATCTGGATATTATTCAAAATCCAAATCAGTAATTTTAATTGAATGAGTTATTTTATAGTTTAATGGTTGTTTAAACTTCATAAAGCAATTTACTTCAAAGGAATAGAAATTAATTTATACATTGACAAAGGAAACAGTATGGGATCTATTAAAGAAAAAGTGACGGCTAATCCTGGAAATATAAAGGATAATAATTTGTTTTTCTTTAGAAAATGGGTTGCAGAGCCTGGTAAATTCGAAGTCCTTATTGGGAGTTCATCAAGAGATATCCGTTTGAAAAATCAATTCAATCTGAAGTAATACGAATCTTTAAAAATTTGATTCTCATGAAAATACGTTTAATATCATTATGCCTGTTCATCCTGATAATTGATTCCTGCACATCTGAAAAAATTAAGTCGGAAGTATCAGCTCTTCGTTGTGAATATCTTACAAATCCTGTAGGACTGGATGTGTTATCTCCTCGTCTTTCGTGGCAGATGAAGAAAGATGTCAGAGGTGCCAGACAAATAGCCTACCGGATCATGGTTGCCACAACCGATGAATTATTGTTGAATAACGCCCCTGATCTTTGGAATTCCGGCAAAATTGAATCTGATCAATCCATTCAGGTTGTATATAATGGCAAGCCGTTAATTTCGGGCATGAAAGTCAGTTGGAAAGTGCAGATCTGGGATGAAGAAAATAATGTCTCTTCCTGGAGCACCATCGCTAATTGGGAAATGGGGCTGCTAGATAAAGGAGAATGGCAGGCAAAATGGATTGGTGCACCTGCATCGTTAGCAGCCAGGGAGTGGAAACTTCCTTCTCCACTGTTTCGGAAAGAAGTTAATATTTCCAGGAATATCAAAAAGGCACGAGCTTACATCAGTGGGCTCGGATATTACGAACTATACATCAATGGGGAAAAAATCGGAGATCATGTTCTGTCACCCAATCAAACCAACTACGACCGGCAGAAAGTTGAGAAATGGAGTGAACCAAGAATTGGGAACATGACCACAACGGTCCTGTATGAAACATTTGATATTACTTCTTCTCTGAAATCCGGTGGCAATACCTTAGGTGTTATCTTGGGAAATGGTTGGTATATTCAGTCTGATCGTCCGTTGGATACTTCACTTTGGTATGATACTCCACGCCTTATTGCTCAATTCGGGATTGAATATGAGGATGGAAGTAAAGAATTAATTATCAGCGATGAAAGCTGGAAAACATCCTTAAGCCCCATCCTCTATAACGGGTTACATACTGGCGAAATTTACGATGCCCGGATGGAACAGGAAGGATGGAACGAAGCAGGATTTGACGATTCAAAATGGTTGGATGCTGTAACTGTGCGTCCACCAACCGGAACCCTGAAAGCACAAATTTCACCACCCGATCGTGTCACCAAAACAATCAAACCGATTTCAGTAACCCAACCTGGAAAAGGGATATACCGCTTCGATTTGGGGAGATTGTTCTCGGGCTGGGCAAGATTGAAGATATCTGGTGCCAAAGGAACAGCCATTAAACTACGTTTTATCGAAGAGTTTGGCCCAACTTACGGTCAAACCGATACATACATTTTAAAAGGAGAAGGAACCGAAACATGGGAACCGCGCTTTACCTGGCATGCTTTCCGATACGTCGATGTAACTGGGTCGCCTACCGAATTGACCGTTGAAAACATTGACGGCCGGGTTGTTAATACCGATGTCAATAGGGCTGGAAGCTTTGAATGTTCAAATAAATTGCTGAATCAAATCCTTGAAAACTACCAATGGACACAATTAGGCAATGTTCATGGGGGTATCCCAAGCGACTGCCCGCATCGTGAGCGTCGGGGGTATACCGGAGATGGTCAAATCTCCGCCAGAGCGGCGATTTATAATTTCGACTTGTCACAGTTTTATACAAAATGGTTAAATGACATCAGGGATGCTCAAAATCATAAAACCGGATACGTACCCAACACAACTCCTTATCAGGATGGGGGAGGAGGAACCGCGTGGGGTTCAGCATATATCATCATTCCCTGGTACATGTATCAATATTATGGGGATAAACGTCTTCTTGAGCTTCATTATAACGGAATGAAGCACTGGGTTGAATATCTGAAAAACGAACTGAATCAGGATGGAATTCTGGTTAACCAGGGACTTGGAGAATGGGTCCCGCCTGAAATTGTCGAAATCCAGCCAGAATTTGTTAACACCTGTTATTATTACCACTGCTGCCAATTAATGGCGAAAATTTCAGGTGTCCTTGAAAATATGACCGATAAACAATATTACACGCAATTGGCAGTAAAGGCGCAGGCAGCTATCAATACCCTCTATTTCAATGCTGAGAATTCAAGTTACTCTGTTGGTCGTCAGGGGGCAAATATCTTTCCGCTGGGCTTCGGAATCGCAGAAAAGGAAAACGTTGACGCTGTCTTTAATAATCTTTTAAAGAATATTATTGGTCAAAATAAGGTCCATTTTGATACCGGCATACTTGGCACACCTGTTCTGCTCGAAGTATTGACCGAAATGGACAGGGCCGACCTTGCGTATACGCTGATGAACCAACGCGACTTTCCCGGTTTTGGTTTTATGATTGAAAAGGGAGCCACTACTATTTGGGAAACATGGCAGGGTGATGTATCTCACAGCCACCCCATGTTCGGAAGTGTTTGTCAATGGTTTTATCAAAATCTTGGCGGAATTTCTCCTGATCAGAATAATCCCGGATTTAAACATTCGATTATTAAACCATCTCCGGTAAGCAGTCTGTCCTTTGCAAATGCTTCATACCAATCAATATATGGAGAGTTTAAAACAGAATGGAAATTTGTGGGGGAAGATTATCTGCTGAATGTTACAATTCCTGCCAATACTTCTGCTACAGTTTATGTTTTGGCGGTCAAGGATGAAAAAGTTACAGAGAGTGGCAAACCCATATCTAAAAATCCACATGTACAATACCTGAAAAACGAAGGTAAATATGCTGTTTACGAGGTAGAATCAGGAGATTATCAGTTTTTATCGAAGGGATCGAAAAATATGCTGAAAAATACTATCCTCTCGAACCCGATCATTCATCCGGGTGATACATTGGCACAGGTACACGACTCGGTAATGGTAAATATAACTTCCGATGTTACTGAAGCACAGATTTATTATACAACCGACAATTCAGAACCAGACAGCAACTCGCCGTTGTTTAAAAATCCGTTTTACGTGTCGCAACCAAGCGCTATAAGAGCAAAAGCTTTTTTAAGCGGTTATGAACCCAGCTTCACAAAAACCAATTATATCGATTTTATCAATCCAGAAGTCAATGGTTTAACTATTAAGTATTACGAAGGTATCTGGACAAAACTTCCCGATTTTTCAAAACTTCCTGTTGTAAAGTCCGGTACTGTTTATGAGTTTGGTTTGGACAAAATCATTCCAACCAAGGATGAGTTTGCACTGTCATTTGATGGAATGATACAAATCAAAAATGACGGGACCTATGAATTCTACATCCAATCTAATGATGGAAGCCGTTTATTCATCAATAATGAACTTGTAATAGATCATGATGGTCCACATGGAGCCGATATTGAAAAAAGGGGCAAAATAACATTAACGAAAGGTGTCCATCCTTTAAGGCTGAATTACTTTCAGGCAGGTGGAGGATTGTATCTCCGTGTGCAATATTCTGGTCCTGATATTGAAAAACAAGATGTCCCGGCAATGGTTTTGTTTCAGAAATAAAATTATTTTAATTTTTAATGAAAACATTCTGGCTTTAAATTATTTATATCTTAGCTAAATTGATTTAGTTTTTTAATTAAACGAACTTATATGTCTGATAATAATCAAAATCAGGGTGAGTTTTATTTAGGTTTGGATATTGGCGGAACCAAATGCAGCGTTGTAGTTGGAGATGCTTCTTTTTCAATAAAGAGAAAAATTGTTTTCGATACCAGGACAGAGAGGGGTTATCAAGTCATTCTATCTGAATTCCAAAAACACATTAAATCATTACTGGCCGATTATTCCGGTTACAATTTAAAGCGAATAGGTATCAGCTGTGGTGGTCCGCTGGATTCAAAAAAAGGTATTATTTATTCACCCCCGAATTTACCTGGATGGGATAATGTGCCTATTACCAAAATATTCAGTGATGAATTCGGAGTTGAAACCGTAATACAGAACGATGCAAACGCTTGTGCCTTGGCAGAATGGTTGATGGGAGCAGGGAAAGGAACCTCCAACATGATTTTTCTGACTTTCGGTACAGGAATGGGTTCAGGCCTGATTTTAAACGGAAAGTTATACAGTGGTACCAATGATTTAGGAGGGGAAGTCGGACATATACGACTGGAAAAAACGGGACCAATTGGTTTTGGGAAAGCTGGTTCATTCGAGGGATTTTGCAGCGGTGGGGGAATAGCCCAACTGGCAAAATCGATTGTATCGGAAAGACTGAAGAATAATCGGAGTGTTGGTTTTTGTCCTTCCTTAGAGATGATCATAGAAATTGATACGAAAATGGTGGCACTGGCTGCACAGGCCGGTGATCTGGTTGCCAACGAGATAATCGGGATTTCAGCAGAATATCTTGGCCAGGGACTGGCAATATTGATTGACATCCTAAATCCTGAATGCATTGTCATCGGGAGCATTTATGCACGCAATGAAATGCTTTTTAAACCGCTTGTAGATAGAGTTTTGCAAAGAGAAGCCATTCCTTCAGCTCTTGAGGTATGCAGGATAAAACCAGCCGAACTGGGCGATTCGATCGGCGATTATGCCGCTTTGTGTGTAGCCATTTATGAGGATAAATTTTAAATCGTTAGAAAGTGGAAAACATCATTTTTTTAGAGGATTTCATTAGCAGATACCCACAACTTGTGTCGGTTAAAGATGAAATACAGAAGGCAGCTGATTGCTTGATAATGTGCTATCAACAAGGCAGGAAGGTGTTAGTGTGTGGTAATGGCGGAAGTTGTTCCGATTCGGATCACATCGTTGGTGAATTAATGAAGGGCTTCGAACATAAGCGTCCGATTGGAGAATCATTGAAAAAACAGTTGTTGGAGTTTGCCGGAGAACGTGGAGAATATCTTGCCGGAAAACTTCAGCAGGGTTTGCCTGCCATTTCGTTGACCGCGCACAGTGCCCTGATAACAGCTGTTGCCAACGACACGGATGCTGATCTTATTTTTGCCCAGCAGGTTGTTGGTTATGGAAAAGCCGGAGATGTTTTGATCGGGATTAGTAGTTCAGGAAACTCTCAAAACGTTGTCGATGCTCTTATCACCGCGAAAGCCAAAGAAATGGTTGTTATTGGGCTGACAGGTGAAACCGGCGGAAAGATGAAGCCGTTTTGCGACATTCTGATCAATGTGCCTGGAAAACGTACCGCATTTGTGCAAGAATTACATTTACCTGTTTACCATGTACTTTGCCTGATGGTGGAGAATTATTTCTTTAGAAATCATTATTGCTAACTGGTTAAGGAAGTTATTCCTCCTATAATAAATTATTACCATGAAGAACAAAAACAATTCAAAGGGGAAGAGTCACATTTCTCGGAGAACTTTCATTAATCGTACTGCCACCTGTACAGCGGTTATTGCCCTTGGGCCGGTGACAACCCTCATCGCAAATGATATGCAACAGGTTACATCATGGCCGGCAGATGCTTCAAAATTCAGGTTTCATATGATCGGGCAGGCTCATATTGACCCGGTATGGCTTTGGCCCTGGACGGAAGGAATCTCTGTCGTTCATAGTACATTCAGGTCGGCTCTTGACCGGATGAATGAAACACCGGACTTTTGTTTTACAGCCAGTTCCGCACAATTTTACCATTGGATTGCCGAAAACGATCCTGAAATGATTGCAGAGATAAGTAAACGAGTTGATGAAGGTCGCTGGAATATAGTTGGAGGATGGTGGGTAGAACCCGATATGAATATCCCCAGCGGTGAATCAATGGTCAGACAGGGTTTATATGGTCAGTTGACCTTGCAGCGACTTCTGGGTCATCGTGCCACAGTTGCATTTAATCCCGACTCTTTTGGTCACGCAAGCACCTTGCCCCAGATTATCAAATCGCAAGGGATGGATAATTATATCTTTATGCGTCCGGCACCAAAGGAAAAAATACTGCCTACTGATCTCTTCTGGTGGGAGGGCGCAGATGGAACACGCGTTCTGACCTATCGCATTCCGTTAAGTTATAACGATAGTGGATCGGTAAAGAATCGTGTGGAGCAGGTTCTAACCCAATTCAGGGATCAGCCGATGAAAAATTTTATGGCTTACTATGGTGCAGGAGATCATGGAGGTGGTGCAACAAAGGAAAATATTCGTTCTATTGAAGAATTAAAGGTTGAAAAGGGAGCTCCGACAGTTTTTTACAGTACTCCTGAACGCTATTTTAAGGAGGTTCGTGAAGAGAAGAATACTAACCTTCCGGTTGTAAAAGATGACCTGCAGCATCATGCAGTGGGTTGTTATACCGCTGAGTCAGAAATAAAGAAAGGAAACCGTCAATCAGAGGCGGCCTTAGTCACTGCAGAAAAAATGGCTGCCATTGGTTCAGTTGCATGGGGTGCCAACTATCCGAAAAGAGAATTGACCACTGCATGGCAAAGGGTGCTGTTCCTTCAGTTTCACGACAGTCTGGCCGGGACTTCACTGTTTGAGCATTCTCAGACGGCACGTGAAGGATACGGGTATGCGCTTGACATCGCCCATCAGGCAACCTATTTGGCTGTTCAGAAACTCGAATGGCAAGTTCCTGCAGAGGATCCTGCCTCCCAGTATTTATTGGTCTTCAATCCACATGCGTGGGAAGTTCGCGGAAACGTAGAATATGATTTTAACTGGGGTACTGCGCATAAATCTTCACGAGTTGAAGATGAACTAGGAAATTCGCTGCTTCATCAATGGTCTGCCGGTTCCACTGAGGCAGGCAGCCGTAAGAAGCTTGTTGTCAATACAATGATCCCGCCTTTGGGGTACCGCCAGATACGTCTTATGGATGGGGATACGCTAAAGAGTAAGACTGTTGCCTTTGCTGAAGAAAACAGACTTGAAAATGAATACCTCCGGGTACATTTCTCAACAAATGGGTCATTAGGGATATCCGACAAGGAAACCGGGAAGGAATTGTTTTCCGGTGGTGAGAGTGGATGCAGGGCATTAGTAATAGATGATCCAAGCGATACATGGAGTCATGATATTAAGACCTTCTCAAATGAGATAGGGGCTTTTGAAAATGCAACCATCAAAGTACTTGAAAATGGTCCATTACGGGCAACAATACGTGTAACATCCACCTATGGTGCCTCTACGCTCACGATTGACTGGACACTTTACACTGGTTCGCGGAATCTGGAGGCAAAGGTCACTCTTGACTGGCACGAGCATTTTAAGATGCTTAAGTTCTCTTTCCCTGTTGACGTTGAATCACCAACTGCAACATATGAAACACCTTACGGATATATTGAACGTGCTACAAATGGTGATGAAGATCCAGGTCAGAGATGGATTGATCTGAGTGGAAAACGTAACGGGAGCACTTATAGTTTTACGGTTATCAATGATGCCAAATATGGTTACAATGTACAAGGAAATGATATGCGAATCTCCATCGCCCGGTCTGCGGTCTATGCCCATCACAACCCAAAGGTTCTCGATATGAAGGCAGAACATCTCTGGATGGATCAGGGGATACAAACTTTTCGAATGTTATTGGTTCCTCATCAGGACACCTGGCAGAAGAGCAACATTGTGAGGATCGCAGAGGAATTCATGGCTCCTTCTATAGCTATTTATCAGGGAATACATGGTGGATCGATGCCAAAATCGGGTTCTTTCCTCGCTGTTGACGCACAAAACGTGGTTGTATCCGCGATCAAACAGTCAGAAAACGGAGAAGACATTATTATTCGGTGCGTCGAGACATCTGGACTACCGGCTACCGCAACCATCGATTTGCGGTTTTCCGATCGGAAATGGACCGGCAGTTTCCGGCCATGTGAAATAAAGACCCTCAGAATTAAGCAAAAATTGGGTGATATTACAGAGGTCAATCTCCTGGAAGAATAGATGGATTCTAATAACTTATGTCATTTGTTATACTTCAATTTAGTTAATTAATTAAAATTTAAAATGGTAAATAATTCAAAAATTGGATTTCAAAAAATGTTGCCCGTTTTTATGTCCTTCATTGTAATGGGATTTGTCGATATTGTTGGTGTTGCAACTGGCTTTATCAAAAAAGATTTTAGTCTGCCGGATAACCTTGCTCAGCTGATTCCATCCATGGCATTGGTTTGGTTTTTTCTCTTGTCTGTCCCTTCCGGCATTTTACAGGACCGATTCGGCAAGAGGCGAATGCTTAACATCGGGATGCTTTTGACCGGATTGGGAATGATTATCCCGTTTATACATTATTCATTCCCGGTAATGCTGGTTGCATTTATTGTTTTAGGGATCGGGAACACTATTGTTCAGGTGTCAGCCAATCCATTGCTGCACGATGTGGCACCTCGCGAAAAGTATGCCAGTTACATGAGCCTTTCCCAGTTTATAAAAGCGATTGTTTCATTGCTGGGTCCTGTCATTACAGCACTGATGGCAACTATGTTTGGCAATTGGAAACTGGTTTTTGCCGTTTATGCAATAACCTCAACATTAGCAGTAACCTGGCTTTACTTTACCCAGATTGAAGAAACGAAATCCAGTCACGGGGCAGCTACGTTTAAAAGTTGCTTCAGTTTATTGAAAAACAAATTTATCGTGGTGATGGCATTGGGTATCTTTATGCTGGTTGGAGCCGATGTAGGCATGAACTCGAATATAGCCAACTTTCTTCAAAATCAATTTGGTCTTAGTCTCGAACGGGCATCTTTGGGGATCAGCCTCTATTTTACTGCTTTAATGATAGGCCGGTTTTCGGGCGCTGTCATTTTAAACTGGGTATCTGCACGGCGGTTTTTACTACTAACAGCCATTGTGGCATTGATAAGCCTTGGCGGCATGTTGCTGGCGCCGTCGGTATTGGTGGCTCAGATCGCCATTTTCATGGTAGGGCTCGGTTCAGCTAACTTATTCCCTCTGATCTTTTCCATTGCACTTGAAAAAATGCCTGATCGCTCCAATGAAATTTCCGGGTTGATGATCATGGCTGTTTCCGGAGGAGCATTTTTACCACCGCTAATGGGGTTGGTCAGCACAGGTGCCGGGGTTAGAGCCAGTTTTTTGGTTTTGGTAGCTGCTATGATTTATTTAGTTAGCGCAGGGGTATATTCATTGAAAAAATAAAAAGGACGCTTTTTCTGTTTTTGCGGTAATATAAATTCTCATGAATAAACTGATCATTTATTCTTCTATTCTATGTGTTTCTTTTGTGCAAATCTTAAATGCACAGGTTCAGACACGTCCTTTGCCAAAGTCCGGTTTTGAGCAGAGAATTCATGAAGCTGTTTATGCCATAAGATTAATCGATACTCATGAGCATTTGATGAGCGAAAAGGATGCGCTTGCCAGTGCAACTGATTTTAGCTGCCTGTTTACCAACTATCAGCTGGAAGACCTGATCTCTTCCGGTGTTGCGCCGGAAACAATTTACAATACGTTTAAAGGGAAAGATGCCAGCTATCCTTATGGAGGAGAGATGGCTACGTTAGCCAAAAATTTCCCCAATGTGTATATTGACATGGCATGGTCTGCTCTTATCTCACCATCATATACAATGCAATACTTGCAGGAGTTTATAGAAACCGTACCAGCCAATAAAATTATGGCTTTTGGTGGCGACAGTCAGACTGTTGAGGGTGCCTATGGAGCATCTATTTTGGCAAGGGAGACTGTAGAAGAGACGCTAACACGAATGGTGAAAAATGGATATTTGACCGAAGAAGAGGCTCTGGATATTGCAAAAAAGATACTTAGAGAAAATGCAATAAGTATATATAAGCTTAAATTTTAAAGAGATAATTATGAAAAAAATTTTGTTACTAAATATGTTTTTGTTTTTTCTAATGGGATATGCAAAGTCTCAAGATAGATTAGAATCAAATGGGCAGATTCCCATTCTGGCATGGTATGGCATTCCTGCATGTGAAACCACGGTTGAACGTTACCAGGAGATGAAGGATGCCGGAATCACCCACCAGTTTAGCGGATTTCCCAATGCCGATGCAATGCAAAAGGCCTTGGATATTGCATCAAAGGTGGGTATCAAGATGATCGTTTCTTGCCCCGAATTAAAATCAGATCCGGAGAAAACAGCCAGGCGTTTTATGAATCATCCTGCGGTTGCAGGTTATCATCTTATCGATGAGCCAAGTATGGGTTTATTTCCAGAGTTGGGAAATTGGGGAAGGCGAATTCAATCTGTAGATAGTAAACATTTTTGCTACGTTAATCTGTTTCCCAATTTTGCGGACTCTGCTGTACTCGGAACGAAAAATTACAGGGAGTACGTGAGCGAGTGTGCCCAGAAAATACCATTACAATTTTTATCTTTTGACTACTATCCGGTTCTCAAAGACCGTCTTTCCAAAACCTGGTACGAAAATTTGGAGCAGTTTTCCGATGAGGCAAAAAAAGCAGGAAAGCCTTTTTGGGCATTTGCACTCACCACTAACTATGATGATGGACATCTTACTCCTCAAACACTTGCTTCGATACGACTTCAGGTGTTTAGCGATTTAGCTTATGGTGCACAGGGAATACAGTATTTCACTTACTGGTCGGCGACTTCCGTTAACTCACCATCGAGCGAAGATCAACGAGGAGCTCCCATTAGTGCAGCGGGTAAAAGAAGCGTCGTTTATGACAGGGTAAAGCTCATGAGTGAGGAAATAAAAAACCTGTCGGGTGTTTTTCTGGGATCAAAAGTTATTTGGGTTAGGCATTCCGGGAAAGGGATGATTCCTGGTGGAACAGTTCGCCTGACCACGCTTCCTGATGCGATTAAAGTTTTAGACACCGGTGGTGCACCTGCCTTGGTATCGCTGTTGGAAAAGGGAGAAAACTCCTTTTTAGTAGTTGTAAATAAGGATTTTTTAAATAGCATTAATTTGACTGTTTATGGGGATGAATCGGTAAAAAAAGTATTAAAAGATGGAACCATTGTTCCGGCCAGTGTTTACGAAAGTTCCATGGAGCTGGATCCGGGTGATGCCGCTATTTACCTGTTTCCCAGGGTGAATAATTAGTAATTAAGATTTTATAAAAAGTTATTCCAAAAATACCAGATGAAAAAAGAACAATTGCAAAAAATCCTGGATGATATCAGTGCTGTTAAAATTGCAGTGGTGGGAGATTTTTGTCTCGATGCCTATTGGTTCATCGATGAAGCCATGAGTGAAATTTCGGTAGAGACCAACCAGGCCACCCGACCTGTCTCACAACAGCGTTACTCTCTCGGTGGGGCAGGCAATGTCACCAACAACCTCGCCGCAATGGAGATCAAAGATATCCGCGCTTTTGGAGTGATAGGCACTGATCCTTTCGGTGCAGAAATGGTTCGGATCATGAAAGAGACAGGAATTCAACCAAGAAATCTGCTGATTCAGGAAGAGGAGTGGTACACCCATACTTATGCTAAACCGTATATCGAGGATAAAGAGCTGAACCGGGTCGACTTCGGGAATTACAATCATTTGTCAGAAGCGACTGCTGATCGTTTGATTGGTAATCTGATTCGGGAAATTCCTGAAGTAGACGTTGTTATCATCAACCAACAAGTACCTTCCGGTATTCATACCGACTACTTTAAGAAGAGGTTGGTTGAAGTGATCCTGCAATTTCCGGGAAAAACCTTTATCGTCGATAGTCGCAACTTCAATGACTATTACCACGGAGCTATCCGTAAGATGAATGATACGGAAGCTGCCAGGTTGTGCGGGCTCAATAAAAAACCGGATGAAGTGGTACTCTATTCTGAAATTGTGTCATCTGCCAAAGAATTGTATAAACGCTACCAAAAACCACTTTTTATCACCAGAGGCAGCAAAGGATCTCTGACTATTGATAAAACAGGTATTTCAGAAATACCCGGTCTGATGATCCTTGCGAAAGTTGATACCGTTGGAGCCGGCGATAGTTATCTGGCAGGAGCAGCATCAACATTGGCGGCAGGATATGACATGGAGATTGCTGCACAAATCGGATCTTTTGTTGCCGGTGTTACTGTTCAAAAATTATTTCAGACAGGGACTGCTAGTCCGGAAGAAATACTCGGTATAGGGCAGGATCCTGATTTTATTTTTGCTTCAGAATTAGCTGAAAATAAACGACATGCCAACTACTTGACGGATACCGAAATTGAAATCGTCAACAATTGGGAGAATAAACTTCAAATCAAGCATGCCATATTTGACCACGACGGAACTATCTCTACCCTCCGCGAAGGCTGGGAATTGATCATGGCACCCATGATGATCAAAGCAATTTTGGGCGATAAATATCATGATGCTGATGAAGTATTGTACCAAAAAGTGAAAACAAGAGTTGATGAATTCATTGACAAAACAACCGGGATCCAGACCTTGGTCCAAATGCAAGGGCTGATGGGTTTAATCCGGGAATTTGGTTGCATACCCAAAGAAAAAATGCTCGATGAATTTGGATACAAACAAATTTACAACGAGGAGTTGCTTGTCATGGTCAAGGAACGGGAAAGGAAACTATCGCGGGGTGAGCTGCTATTGGAAGATTTTACTTTAAAAAATGCTGTTCCGTTTCTCCAGAAACTCTATGATGCTGGCATTAAGCTCTATCTGGTCAGCGGTACTGATGAAGAGGATGTAGAAGGCGAAGCCCGTGTTTTAGGTTACAATCATCTCTTTGAAGGCAGAATTTACGGGGCCATAGGAGATGTGACCAAAGAGGCAAAAAAAATGGTACTTGACCGCATATTAAATACAATCGGGGAAACTGTTTTTGGAAAGATTGCCACTTTTGGCGATGGCCCTGTTGAAATTCGCGAAACCCGTAAAAGGGGCGGAGTAACCATCGGAATTGCCAGTAACGAACTGAGACGTTATGGTCTGAATGAGCATAAGCGTACACGGCTGATCAAAGCAGGTGCTGATATTATTGTTCCTGATTTTTCGCAATATCCACAGTTACTAAGTTTGCTGAATATCTAATTTTTAAAATATGCCTTACCCAAAATTGGACAGGGATCAACTTGCAATCAAGAAATTAGGCGAACGAAAAAGCAAGATTTATATTGAAAAAGATCATATTCCTGTTACGCGAAAACCTGTAAATCTTTCGGAATTAGGGCAAAAGTTGATCGAAAAAACTGCCGGTCGTATCAGGTTGGCCAAACAGGAGCAGCGATCGGTAATGCTCGCATTTGGCGCACATACCATTAAAAACGGCATGGCTCCCACTTTGATAGCATTAATGGACGAAGGCTGGTTAACCCATTTATCGACAAATGGTGCCGGTATTATCCACGACTGGGAGTTTGCTTTTCAGGGGAAATCGAGTGAAGATGTTCGTGAGAATGTTGAACACGGGCAATTTGGGATATGGGACGAAACAGGTTTCTATATTAATCTGGCACTGATTGTTGGAGCTTATGAAGGATTGGGATATGGGGAATCCGTAGGAAAAATGATTTCTCGGGAAGGATTGCAAATCCCGGAAATCCCGCTGTTGTATGATGAGGCAATCAGCAAAATAAAAACCAGTCCTGATCTTGCCGCTGCAGCAGTTGATCTGGCAGGGGTTATTCAAAGATTCAATTTGCAGTCAGGATTTATGACTATTCCTCATCCTTATAAAAAATACTCAGTACAGGCCCGCGCTTATGACTTGGGAATTCCATTTACAGGACATCCGATGATTGGCCACGACATTATCTACAACCATCCGATGAACCATGGAGCTGCATTGGGTAGAACTGCATTGAATGATTTCCTGTGTTATGCAAAAAGTGTCAGTAATCTTGATTACGGGGTGTACATGTCGATAGGATCTGCGGTAATGTCGCCTATGATTTTTGAAAAAGCACTGTCCATGTCGCAGAACCTTAAGATTCAGGAAAGCGGACATATCGATCACCACTATATGCTGATCGTGGATTTGGCTAAATCAGACTGGGATTGGCAAAAAAATGGTGAACCTCCAATGGATAATCCGGCATATTACCTGCGTTATTGCAAAACATTCCAACGAATGGGCGGAGAAATGGATTATTTGACTGCCGATAACCGGGATTTTTTATTGGCGCTCTATCAGGAACTGAACAGACAGCAATTTGTGACACCAAAAACCTGAAAATGTGGATCTTAAGTACCTACCCCCTGACCCCCTCCCTGAAAAAGGGAGGGGGAATGAGCACCAAATTTCCCTCGGAGGGGAGCCCCTACCTGTTTCAGGGAGGGGTTGGGGTGGGTACTTAAACAATCACATTACAGTGAAACTTAATCAGAATATTATGATAAATAAAAATGAACTATCAGCATTGAAGAAAGAGGCAGAAAACCATCTTGTTAACGAACTATTACCATTCTGGACAACCCGTATGATAGACGAAACTGACGGCGGGTATATCACTCATTTTGATAAAGATGGAAAAGATACCGGTGAAGATGAAAAGTCATTGATTGCGCAGACCCGCTGTCTTTATACCATCTCTTCGGCGCACCGTGCAGGTTTCGGTGAGGGGAAATATGCCGGATTGGCCAAACATGGCGCTGATTTTCTGATTGACAAAATGTGGGACAAAGAATATGGCGGTTTTTTTTGGATGATGGATCGAAAAGGAGATGTACAAATCGATCAGAAAATAATCTACGGACATAGTTTTGCTATTTACTCGCTAAGTGAATATACTCTGGCAACAGGAGATCCGCGAGGACTCGAATATGCTGAGAAAGTTTTTGACCTCATACAAAAGTATTGTGTCGATTCAATGTATGGAGGTTATTGGGAGATGTTCCACCGCGATTGGACACTTTGCGGATCGGGGAGTCAGGGAGGAGACAGGAAAACGCTCGATGTTCATATGCATTTGATGGAAGCCTTTACAACACTTTACGAGTGTTCGGGCAAAGAGGTCCACCGGCGGAAGTTGCTTGAAGATATCGATCTTCTGGTCAACCGTATTATTCATCCGGTTTACAAAACCGGCATACCACAATTCTTTAAGGATTGGACTGTTGCTCCTCAAATCAAATTCGATATCATTTGGGGATGGGACCGATTCTCAGAGGAAGGGCAGAAAGGTAATGCAACCGATAATACATGCTATGGACATAATGCTGAATTTGCCTGGTTGATGATCCATGCGCTTCAAATTCTGAAGATTGATCCAAAGATTTACTCGGATTTGTTTAGGATCATTTTCGATCATACCGTTAAAAATGGCATTGACTATGAATTTGGTGGCGTTTTTGTTGAGGGCCCTCACTCAGGTGGTGTTTACGATTTGGAAAAGGAATTTTGGCAACAGGCTGAGGTATTGATAGGTCTGCTCGATGGCGTAATTATGTTTGGCGATGAAAAATATTGGGATGCTTACAAAAATGTTCATCGTTTTGTATTCGATAAAGTAATCAACAAAGGTGTTGGAGAGTGGTATCCTTTGCTCTCACGCCGTGGTGAACCGATTTGGACACATATGGGGCATTCCTGGAAGATCAACTATCATACAGTCAGGTCTATGATTCAAAGCATCCAACGATTGAATATAATTGATTTGATTTAATACTTTTAATCATGAAAAAGACATTATTATTATTAATTACGGCAATTATGATTAGTTTCTCCGGAATTGCAGAAGCTAAATCGAAATGGGTTTCTTTATTTAACGGTAAAGATTTGAATGGATGGTTCATCCGAGGAAAAGCAACCTGGTCGGTTCAGAATGGCATCTTGGTTGGAGAAGGCGGAATGGGGCATATCTATACCGATGCGAGTTGTACTGATTTTGAGGTGAAAGGTATTTTCAGGATTACGGAGCAAGGTGAAAAAAGCAACAGTGGTTTCTATTTTCGCGCCAACCCGCCGGCTGACAATCCCGATGGTTTCCCCCGTGGTTATGAAGCTCAGATCTGTCATAATCAGGAGGCTTACACCGGCTGGTTATGGAAACCCGGGAAACCTACCGGAAAAGCCACTGAATTGTTAACCAAAGATGGTGAATGGTTTGAATATCGGATTAAAGCAGTTGGAAGCCATATTCAGTTTTGGATCAATAAAAAATTGGTTATGACATACGATGATAATGAATTCAAGTCGGGTCATTTCGCTATTCAGGGTCATAATCCCGGTATGAAAATAGAGGCTAAAAGGTTGTATTACCGTAATCTCGACCAAACTAAATAAAAATGAGAAACATTGCGGTCAGATGTTTATTATTGTGCTTTATCTTCTTATCCTTATCAGGATGTAAAGAAAAAAGCACTGTTATGTCAGGAAATGAAAAACAGGTCAGTGACCAGACGGTTGGGCAGATTTTTGCCCTTACAATGATTCTGGAACTTGCTGACGATGAACAGTGGAGAGCACGTGCCTTGAAATGTCTTGATGATTTGATGGGATATATTGTAAAGAATGACCTTTATATAATTGATGTAGATGGCGAACCAACCCTATGGGGAAAATGGAACCCTGACTATGTAAATAAGTTTCCCGTAAACGTAGGCGACCGCAGGATTAATTCATCGAACATTATTGCATTTTTACAAACTGCTTACAAATTTACAGGTAAAGAGATCTACAAAAATAAGGCATTAGAGCTGATCGAAAAACATGGTTATCTCGAAAACCAAGATCTGCAAACAAAATTTCAGGCAAGTATCAAAGATCATTGGGAGGTTGAACGTCCCGAAAAAAATGCATTGTGGAACTTCATCTATGCAATGACCGGGGCAAAAGAATTTGATCTTGATCAATCTGTCTGGTTTCTGAAAACATATCCGTTGGATCTAAGAAATTGGGGGATGAATAATTCACACCGAAAGGACATCGAGCGACTGCCGGTAAATTTCAGGGGACAAACCTACGCTATCGGGTGCTGGTCCACAGCGGGGATACATGGCTTTTGCCTTATTGGATGGGGCGATATCTAGGAGTAATCTCCCCTCCGATTAACTCACCTTGCACCTCATGACCGCTAATCATCCCATGCTTTGGCTTCGGGTTTGCTGCACTTGCGAATACAAATTTTCTGGTCATCTTTATCCTGCATGGTCACGTCGCTTGTCACTTGTCACTCGTCACGTATCTTTTGAACGCCTCCTCAATCCCCGCCGCCTTGGTATCCCCGCTGTGGACCAGCACCCGATAGCGTAGGTTTAAGGTATCTCCTTTTTTGATGCATTCATTTTCGATGACGACTTTGTCGCCTCCCGATTCCTTAATCTCTGCCCGCAGGGTGCGGATCTGGCCCCGTTCAAGTCCTTCCTGCCAGTAGTTGCCGCCATTTACGCGGTCGCAGCCGAAGAAAAGGGAGCTATGGTGGGGATACAGACTGTTTCGCATCGAGGTAACACTAAATCCCGATGGCCCGTTCACCGGGAAGAAGAAGGGGTATTTTTCATCTTCTGAAAAGATATACTGGGTGAAGAGGTTGTCGTTGATTGACACGTCGATGCGCGAGCCGACTTTTATGGCTGTGATCTTTGTCTGGGCCGGAACAACATCCAGTTTCCGTGCTTCTACTCCCTTGAAAGTGATCTCAACCGGTTTGATGGTGCCATCGGCATTAAAAAACATCCGGTCGATACAAACTTCCCGGTGATTGCCATTATTGGTGTTCAGCGGCCGACGGTGGTAAACAATGTAGTATTCGTCGGTACCCGGGATGCGAATGACCGAATGGTGTCCGGCTCCTGTTGCCACCTCGGTGTTTTGCTGCAGGATCTTGCCAACACGCCTGAAGGGACCCGTTGGTTTATCGCCAATGGCATCTTTATAAGGGCCCTCGGGTTTATCGGCAACGGCGACCCCAATGCCCCCCATCTGATCATTATTCTGGATGTCGTTAGCTCCGAAAAACAGGTAATACTTATTGTTCGCCTGAATCACAGAGGGTGCCCAGATTGAATAGGCTGCCCATTTTATATCCTTGACGTCCAGTACGCTGGAATGTTTTTCCCAATTAACCAGGTCCTTCGATGAAAAAGCATCCAGGAAGGTCTGCTTCAGGTATTGCGGATTGATAGTATTCTTCTGCAGTTTTCTCTGGAGGGGTGAAAGCACAGGGGGTACAGCAGGATCACTATAATCATCAGAATAAGTAGGAAAGATCCAGAATTCATCTCCGTAAATAATTCCTTCCGGATCGGCATACCAGCCGGTAAAAACGGGGTTATCCGACCACCCCTGGGATTTAAACTCCGGGCGGATAGATTGGGCGCAAAGCGGAAGAAAGAGAAAACAAAAGATAATCAGGAGGTTGGATTTCATCGGACATTGAATTTTTATGAAAACAAATTAGTAATTAATGTCTTTGTCTCATCATGCCATAAGTTTTTCCAATTTCGATTTCCATTTTTCCCAGTCAGGCATTTCTTTGGTTTGCAAATCGATGAATTTCTGGGTATGATCATGATAAACAAGGTGACAGAGCTCATGAATAATAACATACTCAATACAACCTTTGGGCGCTTTAATAAGCTCAGGGTTCAGAATGATCTTCCCTTTTGGGGTACAACTGCCCCATCGTGTCGGCATATCGCGAAGAACCACCGAGGAAGGCACAACATTATGCCGATTGAATTTTTCAATAAGCGGTTGAGCGATAGAAAATAACTTCGCCTTTGCATTTTGCAAATACCAGTCGGTGACCAACTGTCTGACCCTCGATTTCTCAGAAGTGTTAACTTCGAGATACCTGCCTTTCAGTTTTACGCTGTGAGTTTCACCATTAATGATTTTCAAACAATACTGTCTGCCTAAATACAAATGAGTTTCTCCACCGATGTATTTTCGTGGAGCGGTCTTTGGATGAAACGCCAGGAAAAAACTTTGTTGCTTGATAATCCAGGGAGCTTTCTTCCTAAGCTTTTCCTTTATCAATTCGATGGAAGTATCCATTGGGGCTTTCACTAAAACTTCCAGATCCGAGGTTACCGTAATACCCAGCGATTTTCGGCCGGAATACTCAAGCTTAAAATCAATTTGCTTTGAGCCGAATTGAATTTGTTCCGTCATCACTTGTAGCGAATTTTAGCCACTTCAATACACCTGTTGGCAATTTCATCCATCTCCCCAAATGATAGTTCGATCTCATATTTATCCCTCACTTCATCAATCAGGTAATCACCAATTTCAATCTGAAGTTTTCCGGTAATATTCGTTTTGTACTGCCAGTCAATTATTGGTTTCCCGAAGTCTAAAACAGCATTTTGAATCAAGTCATCAATATTGAGAGCTGCATTGGTAGAAAGCGCGATTCTTACAAGATCATCTTCCACCTTCGCGGTCAATGCTTCCAGGCACAAGCCATAAAATGCCCTGGCGATTTCTCTTTCAGCAAATTCTTCCGGGATATCGCTATCCGTATGAGATAATACCGCATTCATAATACACTGAACCTTGCTCAGATACTGTGCTTCATTAATTCGCCGGGCTTCGTAGTCAGCTATTGTTTCCCGGAGCATTTCCGAAAACTTTTTGTAAAACGCAGGATCCTCCTCCATTTTTTCAGATATATGCTTGGAAGTCCTGCTGGCTATTTTATCGGCTTTAGCCGCTTTACCGGTTGTTTTTTCAACCTCCTCCTGGAATTTGTCTTTATCGAAAATATCTACCAGTTCAGTAATTACCTCCACTTTATCGGTGGTGATATGAGTATCGATCAGTTTTTGGATTTGTCCTTCATATTGTTTGTAATCAATTGTATCGCTGTATCTTTCAATTACGGCCAAACGCAGCTTCAGAAACATATGCAGATCTTCTTTGTATCTGTTGATGGTTTTTTCATCCACTCTTTTATAAAACTGAATAGATGAAAATGCCAGCTTCAGCCCTTTGGCAAATTTTGCCAGTTTATCGTAGAAAATAACCCGGATTGCTTCATCCCTTAACAAAACCTGATAGGCTTCCGCATCGCGCTTATTGGCAATAGTTTTGAAAATATCCCAAAGTTCGGAATGCTGTTGCGGCAACTTTTTGATTTCCTCATTGATGTTCACCAGAGTCCCGGCCAGGTCATCCTCATCAAACTCCTCAAATGACGAATATAATAGCAAGGCATCATCAAGGTTTTCAATAACGCCGTAATAATCTATGATATAGCCAAATTCTTTATCCGGGTAAATACGGTTAACCCTGGCGATTGCCTGTAACAGCTTATGGCCCTGCAGATTTCGGGTCAAATAAAGAACCGTATTCTTCGGTTCATCAAAACCGGTCAACAGCTTATCCACTACTATGATTATCTCCGGTTCTGTCTGATTCTGGAAGCGATTGATGATGTTCTTCTCGTATTTTTTTGAATTACCGTGTTCTTCCATCATCCTTTTCCAGAAGCGGTTTTCTCTTTCTGATGATGTTTCCCAGGCACTGTCCTCTCCCTCACGCTCATCCAGTGGAGAAATCAATACCTCACTGCTGACAATTCCAATTTCGTCGAGGAATTCTTTGTAACGTATGGCACTTGCTTTCCGATCGCAAACTAATTGTGCCTTGAATGGCGTTCCCTGCCAGTTGTCGCGAAAATGACGGCTGAGATTCCACGCAATGGCATAAATCTTTTGTTCAGCACTGTTCAGTTGATCGGCTCTGCTGAATTTCTTCTTAAAATCAGCCTTTTGATATACAGTTAAGGGTTCGGAAATCATTTCAAAGAAAACATCTAGCGGACTTGCGTTTACCTCCTGTCTGGCCAGTCTGCCCTCATACAACAAAGGCACCACGGCCTTATCTTTCACTGCCTGATCAACCGTGTAGGAATCAATGATACCCCCGAACCTGGCTGCAGTACTCTTATCCCTTTTAAACAGCGGTGTACCGGTTAAAGCGATGAAACAGGCATTGGGCAGGGTCTTTGTCATTTCCATATTGAAGGTTCCATACTGCGACCGGTGCCCTTCATCTACCAGCACGAAAATGTCATGACTTTCCAGCGGTTTCCTGATTTTCTTCACTGCCGCCGAAAACTTATTGATGATGGTGGTTACCACTGCATCACTCTTACTTTCAAGCAATTCCACCAGACGTTGTCCCGTGTTGGCATTTTCCACAAACCTCCCGCATTTGCGAAAGGTTTTAGTTATCTGATCGTCGAGATCGGTTCTGTCGGTAACTAAAACAATTTTAGGGTTACGAATGGATTTTTCCAGGGCAATAGCCTGCGCCAACATAACCATGGTTAATGATTTACCGCTTCCCTGCGTATGCCATATTACTCCACCTTTTCGTCTGCCTCCTTCAACAACCGACAATCGTTTCATAGCCTTTTTAACGGCAAAGTATTGCTGGTATCTTGAAATCTTTTTTACTCCGTTGTCAAACAGTATATTATTAAATATCAGGTCCAGCAATCGTTCGGGCCGGCACAAACCATACAGGTATTCGTCCTGAATTGTTGGCAAAATACTTTCCTGATCCAGTGCATCGAAATATTGACGGACATACCTGAACCGGTCCTGAAACAGCTTGTCTTTTTGCCCGATGGTTAATGGCCGGTTCTTTAATTCCAGTAAGGTTGCTCTGTATTGTAGTTGCTCAATGTCGGTAATGAACTTTTCCTCCCACTTAGCCCAAAACTTTTCGGGTGTGGCATTGGTTGCATAAGCAGCTTCCTGTGTGGCGATACTCAGTAAAACCTGCGCATATACATACAAACTGCGGATTCCACCCTCCTGCTGGCTGCGCAGATGCTGACTAATAGCCTGTTTCAAGGGATCTTTCATATCAGGCCGCTTGCATTCAATCACGCACAGAGGAATACCGTTCACGAACAATACCAGGTCGGGACGGTAATGTTCCTTGCTCATGCTTCGCAGGACGCTGAATTCTTCGGTTACATGAAACACATTGTTTTCGGGTGTCTCCCAGTCCATGTACTTGAGTGTAAAACTCTTCTTGTCGCCATCGATGCTTTGCTCCAGTGCTTTGCCAAGGGTAAGCAGGTTGTAAACCGTTTCACCGGCGGCCATATAGCCCTCATTCATCGGCAGTTCCTTTAAAGCACGGATACCGTTTTCAATATTGGCATCACTGAAAAAGGCGGTTTTACTGGTACTCACCCGGATGCTGTTGATTTCCTTCAGCTGCGACCGCAAGATATCCTCCAGCAGCACATTACTCGTTTTACCCCCGCGCAGTTTCTCAGCCTCCGCCGGGCTCAAATAGGTATAACCCAGCTTTTGCAGCAGCTGCAAAGCCGGGATCTGGGAGATATGGTCTTCTTTGAAAGAGGGTGTTTCCATGTTTACTAATTTTTCTTGGCTCTTCTAATAATTTACTCTTAGAATTCAAATATTATAAGAAGTTTAACGCATTGAATATCTGCATATTTACCGTCATTTCTCTTATAAATCCTCTTATAAGTTCTTATAAATCTCTTATATACGTTTATGTCTCGACACCCATTTAGGTTTTGCGTCCGAGCCTTCATTATGGATAATGCTATTCCTTCTAAGTTCTGATATAAGATTGGTAATTTTGATTTTTCTCTGCTTATCTCCCATCCAATCAGGCAATTTCATCCACAATAGCTCATCCACATCATGTCGGTTAAGGCTACCATGGTCTTTGATTGCTTTTTCGATTAAATCCAGATAATACCGCTTATCAAATGCCCTGTTCTTAGTGTAGGCTGCCTTTTGTCCGGTTTTTTGGGCCACCCGGATGCTGATGAAGAAATTGGGTTTTCGACCTTCTATTAGCTTTTTTGATTTTAAATGCTTCTCTTCAAACACAGTTAAGGGTTGTTTCTTTTGCACTTTATCCAGCATGATGATTTCATCCAGTGCTAATTCACTGTTTTTCGCTAATAACCGGGCATACTCCACATCCAGCACCTTTCCGGTGATAGTTACTTTAACCCTTTCAGGTGACAAAACGTAATCCGGCATAGGGAAGAAGCGTTCCCGCTGAAAATTAAAAATCTTCCGGATTCCCCCGCCGGCGGTATCGACCATTTTCAGGTTAAACATGGCGTTTGCTAAAAAGCGGTTACGATAGTTTTCCTGTGGAGCATCTTCTTTTACTACCCTTTCCACGCTACCCGGTATAAAACTACCGAGGTTTGTAAATACCAACTGATCATCCATCTCAACCACATTGATACGCCCATGTTTCGTATAATCCTGGTGGGCAATACAATTATTGATTGCTTCACGGATGGTAAACGGCTCGTATTGATCCAGCTCATCCGGGAATAAGGTTCCGTCCTTTAGGTAACGATATTTTAGGTTACGGATCTTTGCATAAACTTTGTCAACCGTCAACAGCATCGGACAGCCCACGATCATGTAATCCTTATCGTTGCCCCTGGCATCCTTGAGCAACCATCGTATTTTCGCTTCAGCCGGACCAATGAATTGCTCCGACTCATCTTTGCCCAAGAGGATAATTGCCGTACGGGTGATTTGTCCCTTGTGGGTAATTTTTGCCTTGTTGAGAAATGTTAATGTATCCCAGGAATCAACATCTGCGGCATAGTCGGGGAATTTATTTTTATAATTTGCTCTTGCTAAGGCGATTGCATTTTCGTCCAAATCCTCCAAAGAAGCATCAGGAATGATACCGGCACTCCAGTCTTCGGTAGTTGCCTGGGCCCGTATCCGCTCAATTTCCTCCAGATTCAAAGGCACCAATTCCTCGCCATCCCTTCCGTAATAATGTCCTTCGAATGCAATCGGTATTCCCTTGGGGGCAGCAGGAATCTGAAACATAACAACCCTGCCTTCAGCCAGATTCAGTTCATAAATTTCAATAAATGTGATCCGGTTCGTTGTTTTATCGGCAATCTCCCCTTTAAGATGGTCCAAATCTTTTCGTTTGGCGCGGAACTGACTGCCAACAATCCTATGATGCTTATTTTCAATACCAAAAACCAGCCAGGCATGAAGTTTACACATAAGATTTGCCTCGTTGCACAATGCTGAAAAATATTTGCCAAGTTTGGCAAAATCGTAACCTTCTTTAGCTTCCTTGAACTCAACTACCTCATTCTCACCAAGCAAATTGCGGAGTTCATTCAGTATTTTTTCGAGTTCTTGCATGGTTATTGGTTTTACTTATCGATCACCTTCCTGACGTCAGGAAGGTGAAATTTGTTTTCTTTTTGAAACCATTTTCCTGACGTCAGGGAAATGGTACTCTATCGCTTGATAGTTCTTCATTTCAAAGTTTTGTTGTAAACTTGTATCGTTCTTTACCCTTGGTATGGAAACTACAGAGGTTTCAAACGCTGAACCAGCAATCAGCGTTTTTTTATTTACCTGTGCATTATATTTTTGCATTATGGCGTTTAATCCCCGTTCATCACAATAAACTTCGAAATCCATATTCTTCTTTTTTTTTATTCATTCAAACACCTTTAATCTAATCTTTCCCGTCAGCAATACCTGCATCATCCCCTTCTTCTGCTCTTTCAACTTCGCCGCTTTGGCTTTCAGCAATTGCATTTCTTTATCAGCAGCTTGCAATACCTTAACTATCGTATTCTGTTCTCCTTCTTCTGGAAATTTATAAGCAACCTTATAAAGTTCCTCGGGATGAATTCTTTTTGAACCGGTTCCAGTAGAAATTTTTTCTAAAGATTGGTAAATGCTTTCTTGACTTAAAAAGTAGAAAAAGAAATTTGGATTAATCTCTCCGACAAAATCAAAAGCAGGAATATCCTGCGAACTTTCAAACTCGTCTAATTCTTCTGGTATGATACCGAATGCTCCTTTATGAAAATTTTGTTTCCTATATATAAACTGTCCTGTCTTTCTTTTATAATAAGAAGTCGCATCTTCCACTTCAGTTCCTCTTACTTCTCTTTTTTCAATTCCCTTTAAATTCAATTTTACTGTAATCCGCCGTTCAACATCATTATTCGTTGAAGGAATTCTACTTTCTGCGATGAAGTCCCCCAAGGGGGATTCCTTCCACTCCCCTCCAAACCCCTTTAATCTTTTCTTCCCGGTCAGCAACTGCTGCATAAGCCACTTTTTACAAAGTTCTTTTTGGGCAATGAGTTGGTTGATTTTGGTGATGACTTCATCCATAGTGCTGATTACATGGGCGATGGCTCGTTGCTCCGGATATTTTGGATGCTGTATAGTTAGTTTCCTAAACAATGGCAGACCAATTGTTCTTATTGTTGATCCAACAGCTTGTCTTTCAAAGTATTCCTTTTTAGATTGAAGCCAATAATAAAGAAACCAATTATCAAGTTTATTTTGACAAATCCAGGCTATAAAATGCTGAGAAACAGCCATGTCAATTCCCATAACAGCACTTTTTCCGACACCAGCGTCCCTAGACATTACTACTGTTCCAGCTGGATGAAGAACTGCTGAAGACTTTTTAATTCCTAATTCAGATATCTCAATATCAGTTTCACAAATAAGCCCATTATCCAAGCGGTAGGAGTCCGCTAATGATATCCATTTAATTCCCCCATTATAATATTCCTCAAATTCTTTATCTGGGGTATGCCCACTTCCTCTTTTAGTTAAATTGTCGAGCAAGCTAACCTCCTAATCTTCCGGGATTTTGCCGAGCGGGGAGTCTTTATATTTAGTATTGTTCTTATTCACTGAATTGTCAGCTTAAATGATTTAACTAATTGACTGAATACCTTTTCAGGTTCGATTCTTCCTAACCCCATTTCTATAAAAATTGCCGGGTCAGGCAGATCGCCGGCAACCTCATTGGCAAATTCCTGAAGATCTGATTTAATGCTACCTGGCAATTCAAATCCAGTATCTTCAGGTAGCATAACGACAAGACGGAAAATATCCATCTTGTGCTTGCGGAAATGTCTGCTATTTTCGGTTCCACCACCTTCAATCCGCTTTTTGATTTCCAGAAAAGCCTTTGCTTTAAGGCAAATCAGAGCTTCTATTTTAGCGATGTTCAATCCATCATGCAGTTCACTGTGATCAATCATGAACGAATAGTAATCGCCGTCCATGAGGATTGCAGAAAGACTCGAGAGATCATCATCCACCGGAATAGGAGTAAGATAAGCGGGTTCGTCCAAATCCACCAAATCCGGCTTTCTGGAAAACAATTCCACCTGCTTTGGGAAGCTTTTATCATCAGGATCCATAAACCGGTAGTACTTTCTGTCGCCCGTGTTTTTCTCATTTCGCTCATACCTGCCATCATGGATAAATTGCCAGAAGTGTTGCACAAACTCTTTACTTAAAGCTTCAACGATCAGGACTATATCGATGTCTTTCGTTGCCCTGGGAGTAAAGCCTGCCTCCTCAATTATAATATCGCAGGCTGTTCCGCCTATTATAATGTAATTACCAGAAAAGGGCTCAAAGTATTTCTTGAATATATCTGATCCGATTACCATATGAATTTATTAATTATTTGTTCCAGAGCCATTTCCATTCGTTCATCATGATTATCTTTTAAGCTTAGATACAACGAAAGTGGGTCAACTACAGCATCAGCATTTGGCATTTCACCTGCCAGGGCAAGCGGATTGTATTTCCATATTTCGAGGCAATACTTTCCTTCGCTTTCATTGGCATTCCTCAATAAATTGTTTTTTTGCAATCGGTAATACAGAGTTTTATCCAGAGCAAAGAATTCTTGCCGGCTTGGGTTCATATCTGTGTATTGGGGTAAGGCGGTGGCATTCGAGGGTAACATAAAAACACCGTTGGGCTTTTCATCTACAAACACTTTTTTCACAACAGGATTAATCCATAGATTCCGCTGTTCCAAATCGCGCCACAGTTCTGCTCTGTCAAGCTTAAAGCGGATGAATTTTTCCCTGTCCCCGGCCACCTCAATAATTTCAAGCTGTTTTAGGTTTTCCGCAGCTTTGGTTATTGCCATAGCCGTGTATCCCAACACATTAGCTATCTCCTTAAAAGAGTAGTTTTCAATCTGATTTTTTTTATACCGATGGAGTATATGATAGATTAACAAGAATTGTGCTGAGGGTAAGAGCGTTAGTCCCCTCTTCCGTGTCTTCGGATGCGTGTAATTTTCTCTTAAATCAATCAACAGATTAGGTAAAAAGAGCTGCTTCCCTGGTACAACAAAGCTTATACCCTTCTCAATCAACCTTTTTCGATAATAAGCCGCAAGTTCCGATAGTACGAGTATCACATCTCTGTTTAGTGCTTTTCTGATTAGTTCGAAATGCTTTTCGATTTGCTGAATGCTGAACCCTACGTTTGTCCGGGGCTCCGCAAACACCAGCTCCCGATCAAACATTACTGCATGTTCAAGGGTATAAGTTTCCCCAATAAACATCGGTAACCCGCCCATTTTGGCTGATGGGAATGGTACAGGTTCAATAATCAAGCCTAATGTACCCTCTATGTATTGCTTAAGCTGTTTCATATCTCCATCTTGTTAGTAAACTGAAATTTTTACAATAAACCCAATTTGTTTATCATGCTAATTTAAGTTTATTATTCTAATAATCAATAGATATAGTATTCATTGCACTAAACTCATGATGCTCTTTGTACTTAACATAACCCAACTGATTAGTTAACAGTCGTGTGCTCCCGATACTGAAATCCGGAATGTTGGAATGATGATGTCCGTAAATCCAGTAATCAGGACCATAATCCTCAATCAGACCGGACAATTCCACCGCAAAAGCCTCATTCAGCGCATCGCCTTTATATTTTGCCGGATAATTCATCAAGGTGGGTACATGATGAGTTACCATTACAGTCTTTAACTTACTGGCAGACTGCAATTCAGCCGTTATAAATTTCAGGTCTTCCTCATGCAACTTATTGAAATCCGGAGTAGTGAAGCGTTTGCCATTGAATTTGATAACATGGAAATCGCTTACTCTGCTTTCGATAAGCCACTGATTTGCTGGATCTATCTTCGACCAAAGCGTTGAGAAAATGAACTTCACAGAGGCATGCTCAACAGCAACATTATTGACCAGGAAAACATTAGACCGGATACTTTCATGGATTACACCGGATTTTTTACCAGCATCGGAATAATAATACTCATGGTTACCTGGTATCCAATAGGTGGTATGAAAATGATCGGACACATAACTGAAAAAATCAGCGTGGTCATTCATCACAGCAAAAAGAACAATGTCGCCGGCCAGCAATAAGATATCACCCGTTGGCTGTAAGGGATTCAATTTTAGAAATTTCCGGTTCTCAGGAAACTCCAGATGCAGGTCGGATGCGTATTGGATCAGCATTTCAGACACCTAATTCTTTTAAATACTTGTCCATCTCAGACTGTACGATTTTCAATTCTGTTTCCAGTTTATCGATCTCCTTCTGCACGGCTGCGATATCTACTTCGGGTTCTTCCTCGAAGGTATCAACATACCGGGGGATATTCAGGTTAAAGTCGTTTTCTCTAATCTCCTCAAATGTAGCTACATAGCTGAATTTTTCTGCCACGACACCAAGCTGAGTCTTCCCTGCATTAAACTGCCGGTAGGTATCCACAATCAGGTCGATATCTGCAGGTCGAAGCTTATTCTGGTTTTTGGCACTTTCGTAATGCTGACTGGCATCAATGAAAAGTACATTATTGTTGTTTCCTTTTCCCTTGTTGAAGACCAGGATAGCTGCCGGTATGCCGGTTCCAAAGAACAGGTTTGCCGGTAATCCGATCACAGCTTCCAACAGGTTTTCTTCGATGGTTTTCTGCCGGATCCTTCCTTCGCTGGCGCCACGGAACAAAACACCGTGAGGGACTACCACGCCCACTTTACCCTTGCCTTCGTAAGTAGTTTCAATCATGTGGCTGATAAAGGCCCAGTCGCCTTTGCTTTTGGGAGGAATGCCGCGCCAGAAACGGTTGTACTTATCGGTCTCGGGATCAAAACTGTCGCTGGCTTTATTTTCTTCCTTATCATCAACCTTACCCCACTTGTCCAATGAAAAAGGAGGATTGGCTACAACCGTATCGAACTTCATCAGGGCATCACCTTCTTTCAATTTGGGATTCCGGATGGTATCGCCCCACCGGATGGTCGAATTGTCGAAGCCATGCAGGAACATATTCATCACCGCCAGAGCCCAGGTGCTGCCGTTGGCTTCCTGTCCGTACAGGGAAAAGTTGTCGGAGCCCACTTCCAAACCTGCTTTAATCAACAATGAGCCAGAACCGCAGGTTGGGTCACAGATACGTGAACCCGGTAAAGATTTGGTCAACTTTGCAAGCAGTGTGGATACTTCGCTTGGAGTATAAAATTCCCCCGCTTTTTTACCGGCATCGCTGGCAAAGTTGGCAATCAGGTATTCGTAAGCACCGCCGATGATATCTGCACCTCCTAAATGTGAAGGCCGCAAATCCAGTTCCTCCTTATTAAAGTCGAGCAACAGGTTTTTCAATCGCGTATTTTTGTCTTTTGGTTCACCTAACTTACTGCTGTTAAAGTCGATATTCTGGAAAATGCCGGCACCATCCTCACTGTACAACTTTTCGCGGTTTGCCTCTTCCAGATCATTCAAGGCAATACTGATCAACTCCCCGATATTGGCTTCGTTGCGGTGGTCGAACAGATAATTAAAATGGCTGGTTGCAGGCACTACAAACCTTTCGTGCTGCATGGCACGGTTGGCTCTTTCGGCATCACCACTGTATTTCTTAAGATAGGCTTCATACTTATCATCGTGAACATCACTGAGGTACTTGATAAAAAGCATGGTCAGCACATAGTCTTTGTACACGCTGGGGTCAATACTTCCGCGAAAGGTATCGCAGGCTTTCCAAACAGCGTCGTTGATGTCCTTTTGAGTGATCTTGTGAGTCATATTATATAATTGCTTTTATGATCAGATGTTGTATTTGCTGCTCACGAAGCACCTCGATCTGTTTCTTTAACAGTTTTTCTTTGCTTCGCAGTCTGGCAATTTCCAAAACGGTTTGTTGTGTTTTCAAATCCGGGACAGAAATTTCAAGCTCCTCCAAAACTGGTTTTGAAATAGACGCAATAGAAGTTCCAATGGCCTGTTTTTTTAGAAGTTGCTGCGTAATTGGATGATTAAGATACCACGCAAGGTATTCCGGCGAAACAAAACTACCTTGAAGTCGAATCACAAAGAACGAAGTGGATGCCACACAAGGTTGGTTCCGGATATCGAAAACCACCGCAAAATTTCGGGTCCCTTTGGCTGCAAAAAGTACATCGCCTGGATTAAGAAGGTGTCGCTCCACAGAATCATTCCTGATCAATTCCGGATGTATATTATTCATTATCAATCCGTTTTCGTTAAAATGCTTGGCTTGCAGATACACAATATCTCCTTCTGAAACGGTCCTGGCAAAGAGGCCGGTTTGAATACTCGCGATATCTTTTAATTTTGTTGTCAATTTATTTTCTTGTAATTACGCTACAAAGATAAGTAATTTTTTTATATTTCCAAATAAAATCGCAATTATTTTTAAGTAGGTCGTCTACTAATTATTGTGAGAGGTCCAAATTAGGAACCCCTTTCCACCCTCTCCGGTACAAACCCCACATGTTGACCCATCAGAATAGTAATGGATAGAATCTTTCCGGAAGCGAATCCCCCGAAAGAATGAAAAATTACCCCGGGGGGTGCGTTCATATTCGCAATAGTTTATTTTATCTATCTGGTTTATTTGATATTTTTAACACGGGATATTCGCTACAATCCTCCAAACACTAGAAATGAAAATAAGAATAGTTCTGATCCTCGTATGTGTGCTTGTTTCCTGTAAGACCGAGAGGCCAAACAATACCAAAGCCCACCGGCAATCCGCCTTTTCCGTTATCGATCCCACCTATAGTTCTGATCGCCCAGTCCCGGAGCCGGATAGGAAAGAGGGAGCACCCTGGCTTTACGGTCCGGTAGAACTCGAAAGCTGGAAGCTTCAGCAGATGCGAATCAGCTCAAAAAAAGCGGCTATCAATGGCTTTTACCCGGGAGTGTACCACGAACCGATAACCAAAGTCTTATTTCGGTGCATCCTCTTTACCGATACGGAAGTTCCCAGCCAGCTTGAGTTTCAAACGAATGGTGAGGTGAAAGTTTTTTATCAGGGTAAAGAGATTTATAGCCACCTATCTATCAGCGAATTACATCAGGTTAATCTTCCTGGGGGAAGTGCCGGTAAAAAAGAGCTTCTGATACAGGTTACCACTGAAGCCGAACCGCCGGCTATACTGATTGAAAAGGGCCTTTTCGCCACCTCAAATGACAGGTGGGAGTGGAAGGGGGGGATAACCGGGTGGCAGGCTGCTGCTCCGTTTCCTCAAACCCGGTCAGGGGTGCTCCCTCATCAGATGAAGATACCCGAGATGAATCTGAAACCGGAAAAACGGGAAGGCGTTTTATATGATTTTGGTCGGGAACTGATCGGCTATGTCACTTTCAGATGTGAGGGTAAACCTTCCATGATTGTTGGAGAATCGGCCACGGAGGCCCGTGATACGGTAGTTTCCCATCATGAACAGACCCTGACGATGGTTAAAACGGGAGCGGATACCTGGGTAAGTGAACACCCGCTTGCCTTCCGGTACCTTCAGATTCTTAGCAAAAATCCAAGCGAGGTTCAATGCCGGGCGCAGTTCTGGCCGGTACAATACAAAGGTGCCTTTGCATGCTCGGATAAGAAATTGACACAGATCTGGATGACTTCAGCCTATACGCACCGGATCAATAAATACGAATTCTTGCTCGATGGGATTAAGCGCGACCGTCTGCCATGGATCGATAACATGAAGATCAGCTCGGCAGTGGAGGCATACACATTCGCTGATCCGGAAATATTGCGCCGGACGATCTCCGTTTTAGGCCGTGAATCAGATAAAAGCAGCATCAATAACATTGTGGACTATGATGCACTGTGGCTGATCAGTCAGGATGCCTATCAGGTCTATTTTGATGATCCCGGCTTTTTGCGGCAGGAGTGGCCTCGGATTTATAACATGATTGAGCGCATGGCTAAGAAATGCGATCCGAACGGGTTGCTCCGGTGGCCACAAGGCTCCTGGACTTTTATTGACTGGGTTTCGGGATGGGATAAAAACATGGCCGAACAGGTAATGTGGTACTGGGCTCAAGAGGCCGGAATCCGCCTGGCGGAGCGGATGGGCGATGAGGGAACAATAAAAACATGGACCTTGCGTGTGGATGCACTGGAGAAATATCTTCGCAAAAAAGCCTGGGATAGCGAGCTTAAGGCCTGGACAGATCCGGATAAAAAAATCAACCCCACTCGACACGCCAATTTGCTTTCAATGGTATCGGGCCTATCAAAACCCGATCAATTCGATGGAATTATGAAAGTATTGGAAGGCTCTATTGCAGAGCCGGTTAACAGCCCTTCCATGATATTCTATGAAATCCAAACCCTGGCAGAAATGGGAAAACAGGGGGAAGCGTTGGCCAAGTTGAAAGAAATCTGGGGAACCATGCTGGATTTTGGCTCTACCTCATTCTGGGAAGGATTTGATGCCCGGGAAAAGGGCGATGAAGCATATCGCTTTTACGACCGGCCCTTGGGGAAGAGCATGTGTCATGCCTGGTCTGCAGGGCCGGTGGCATTACTTCCGGAAATCATTTTCGGATTAAAACCCTTATCCGATGGCTGGAAAACTTTTTCGGTGAATCCTCGTCCCGGATTACTGGAATGGGCATCGGTAACGGTACCGACAAAATACGGTAATATCCTGCTTGAATTGAAGGGAACCGGCTTAATCCTGACAGTTCCTGCAGGCACAACAGCCATCTGGGGTGAACGAAGAATCAGCGGCCCCGCAGTTGTGACGGAGAAAATAACCTGAGACCCCGGCAGATTTCTGCCATCAACTGAAAAAAATGGCGTATCGCTAACAGATAAAATCATTTTTGGGAGAATCAACAAACAATTGGATATGTCCATTTAACCTCTAATTTCGTTGAATTATTCACCAACAGAAAATTACCATGAAAAGATTATTAATACTCGCACTGATAGGCATAATAGGCACAACTTCTTTCGGGCAAACACACCGGTTAAAAGGCAACGGACAGGTTTTCTGGCAGGAACATTTCGACTGGGAAAATCCAAATGATCCCAAAGGGTGGACTGCCCCGGCAGGATGGGTAATCGAAGATCTCTCTGCTGATGATACGGGTTTTGTCTGGGCATGGACCAGGGACAGCATGCAGGGACCATTTGCCCATCGGGATGGAGGATATATTTTAAACTCAACCACCCGCGAAAATGGTTTCCTCGCGATTGATCTCGACAATCTTAATGCCTACAAGAATTATACGGATATGCTGTATGTCAACAGCTCTATTACCCTGCCTGTCATGGACTTCAGCACTCATCCTTCAGTCATTTTGAGTCTGGAGCAGATGTTCAAATACTTCAACAGCCCCAGGATGGTCATCGAAGTATCTAATGACAAGGGTGGACACTGGGCTGAGTTCGATCTTAAAATGGGAACAGCACGGGGAATAAACGTAATGAACCTGCCCAATGACCAGGTGGCCCATTTTTCTGCAAATATTTCTGAAGTGGCCGCAGGTCAGCCGGAAGTGATTATCAAACTTACCTGGTCGGGCTCAATTCTTTACTTTTGGATGCTGGATGATCTGACTTTTTCGGAGGGTTGGGATTATGATCTGAAAATGAACCACAGCCAGGTTGAACTGATCGATGATAATCCCGATGCATCCGCCGGATTTTTATACATGATGCCAAAAACCCAACTATTGCCGATGGGATTATTTGAGGCCAGCGTGGTTAATTACGGGGATAATGAGCTTACCAATATCCGGTTTCAGGCTGAAATACTGAAAAATGGTGTATCCCGGTTTGTAGAGAGCTCTAATTCGCTTTCCTACCGTTATTTTGGTGATCCTGCAGATACTTTATTCATTAGCCAGACCTATACGCCGGTGGATTACGGGCACTATGAAATGGTTTTGAGTATGGAATCTGATCAGCAAGATCAGAACCCCGAAAACAATAGGAAATCCTATTACTTTCATGTTACCGACAGCGTCTTTGCCCGGACACCGGATGAGAGCGAAGCGGATGAAAGTCCCTGGAGGGATTTTTATCAATATACTCACGAAGGAGATCTAATGGGAACAGAGTATAATCCGATCACTGATTGCGAAGCCAGTTCTATATCCGTATATATATCCAAGGCGAATGTCGGAGCAGATTTCAGGTTCGATCTGCTGGAAATTGCCCCGGCTGGGGATCAGGTAGCGATGATAGAATTGTTAACCACTGAAATCATGACAGTTGACTCAACGGTGCTTGAGCAAGGCTGGGTAACTTTACCTTTGGCAACTGATGGCCAGGGAGAGTTTATGAAAGCTGGAAAAAGATATCTCGCTGCCGTTGAATTCTGGACCTATATTGCGGCAGATAATCTGATAAACCGTAAAAATGCATTTTGGATAGGCAGCACCAAAAGCTATCCGGGCTCGTACGACAAGCAATGGGGATATATGAGTTATAACGGCGAATGGCAGAATGGTTCTTCATTTAATAAAATGATCAGGCTGAATATTAATAATCATGAGAATATAGTTGATGGTGTTCCGGAATCCGGTCTTGAAAATTCACTTGGGCAAAACTATCCGAATCCGTTTCTGTCTGAAACTCAGATTGATTATAATCTGGTGAGGGAGGCAACGGTAAGCATTGAAATCAAAGATATCTCAGGTAAACTTGTTCAGTTAATGGAGGAAGGCCCGAAGCCTGCTGGCAAGCATTCTATTACGATTAGAAATTCCAATCTGGATGCCGGGTTATATTTTTATACCCTGAAAGCCGGAGTATCCAGCATTACCAAAATAATGGTGGTTTCTAAATAAGCGGTGTTATTAACGGGTACTCTCCCCCACCACAATCAGCGGTTGGCTCTCCACGCTAAAAGGCTCCCGGGTGAAACTGCCGAAGGTTTGCAGGTTATGGAAACCGGTATCTGCAAGGGCAGTAAGTAATTGGTCCTCTGAGATAACCAGCAACGGGATGTCATTTTCGATGGTTTCGCCGGTCTCTTTGAGAGTCAACAGAGTGTGAAACCGGATAAATTCCGGGTCCGGTCCCTCGTACCGGTAGTTCCGGACGAAGCGGATCTGGTCGTTTTCGAGGGTCGGCAATCCAGGTAGCTGTTTCCGGAATATTCGTTGGAAATTAATGATCTGCAGCAAGATAAGCCCGCCAGGCTTAAGAACCTGATGGGATTGTCTCAGCATCTCCCTGACTTCATCCATGTTGCTCAGATGCGGCAGGGTATTGCCGAAGCAGATAAGCCGGTCAACTGACTTCTGGGGAAATTCATTCGTAAGGTTCAGCATACCGGACTGAATCAGCCAGGTCCCAACCGGTTCGACGGTGGCCTTTTGCCGGGCTGCTTCGAGCATGGTTTCACCGGGATCCATACCGACAGTGGTCCTGAAAACTTTGGCCAGCGAAACGATCAGGCTGCCGGTACCGCAGCCCACATCTACAACGGAAAACCCCGGACATGCCCCGAACGACAGCACAAAATCACGCTGTGCCGGAACAAACGGGAAGATCTGGTCGTACCAGGGGCGGATGGTGGCGTAGAAATCCATGGTCAGAGTTTAATGGTTAGAGGTTAATGGCCTTGTGCCTTGTGCCTTGCGCCTTGTGCCTTTTAATAGGTCAGTATCTCTGTCAGCCCCTTCTTAATCTGCTCTAACTGTACCGGCGTAATGCTCCCGGTTTTACGGATCAGACAGGTATGGGAGATAGTCCTGATCTGGAAAGTGATTACTTCGGAATCTTGCATTACCACTGATGATCACGACAGGACGGATTCCTTCCTGCTCACTACCCATGACAGGATTCAGGTCGGTTATCCAGATCTCACCCTGTTTCATAGCTCATCCAGTATCTTTAAATAATCTTCAAGACCCTCTTCCGCCATATCAGCAATTTCGGGATCACCGGCTGCCTTCCTGAACGAGCGGATATAATCGGCCTTTTTAATACTAGCGAAGTAGGCTTTGAGGGAATTCTCAATGATCCGGTTTTTTGGCACCTTAAACTTCACAGCATAAAACTCAAGCATTTCCAGAAGTTCTGCGGGAAGTGAACTGGTATAGTTGACGGGCTTCATTTATAAGTATAAAATCCAAATATAATTAATAAGTATAAAAAACAAAGCTCCTTAATTATCAATACTCAATCTTAAGATTATCAAACCCCGCTTCGTGCCAGCCGCAGCCGAACCCGGCAGATATAATAGTTGCCATCCCGGTAAACCACAAGGCTCAGGTTTTTCGGATTCGGTTCCCCTGACAGGATTTCTTTCAATTCCGGGAAGATTTTCAGGATTTCAGGATTTCGACGGATTTCATCTAAATAGGGCAGCGGGAATGATTTGGCGGCTGTGACAGGCCGCACTGCTGAAACGGCCGAATGATCAACGGTGGTCAGTGTATAAATACAGTCCTTTTGAAAGGTATAGCTGATGCGGCCTTTGGACGGGTTCCGTTTGCGCGCCTCCGTCATCAGCCACGATTCATATCCACGACTGAACTTTGCGGGATCGGGATTGTCAAACTCTTCCCGGGTATGGGCATAAGCCGGCTCTGTCCCATCGGTAGAGTTGACGTCTCCGCCGATCTCCACTTTCAGATGGTGAAAAGCGGCATCATAACCCGGTTTGAATAACCAGTCGAGGACTTCGTTCCGAACCTCCTCCGGGTAATCCATCAGCAGGTGCGACGAGGCACCGGCACTGAGCGCACCGATCCCCTAAAAGTTATTGCAATCGACGATTTCGGGCGTTGGATGACTAGGGAGCACTCGGTGCAGCGTCGAGGGATTCCCGCTTTCGCGGGAATGACAAGTGCACTGGCACGCCTCACGTCCTCACGTCCTCACTCCCTCACGTCAGATCCTTCAGCTCCTTTAGCACCATATCCACCTCAAACCCGCGGCCTTGCGCAAATTTGATGAGTTTCTGTTTTTTGTTGTATGGATTGGATTCGTTTTTCAGTTCCCGGGCTTTTTTTTGCAGTAGTTCCTTCAGCGTTTCGGTATAAAGGTCTTCGTCGATTTTTTCAAGGGCCTGATCGATAATGGAATGCTTAACTTTTTCCATCGAGAGCATATACCGGATCTTGATCCGGCCCCATTGGTTGAGCCGGATTTTATCTCTAACGTATGCAATCGTAAATCGTAAATCGTCGATAAACTTCTCCTTGATGAGTTCGCCGATGATCCAATCGATATCCTCGTGCAGGGTTCCCCAGAATTTCAGTTTACCACGTATATCGGCCTCGCTGCATTCCCGACGGGAGCAGAGGGCCATTGCTTTGCTTAGTGCCTGATTTTTATCCATTTTGTGCGCGAATCATACGGTCCTTACCGTGAATATCTTTACGAAGTTCAACATTTGTAAACCATTTTCGGAAAACATCGGCCGTTTCCTCCCCCAGCCGATCGTGAATCTCCACAAATACCTGTCCGCCCGGGTTCAGATGCGACGCCGCAAACTCAGCAATCGCCCTATAAAACAGCAGAGGGTCGTGATCGGGCACAAAAAGTGCTGTTTTTGGTTCATATTCCACCACATGCAGGTCCATCGAGGTCATCTCGCCAATGGGTACATAGGGAGGATTAGAGACGATAACGTCATAGCTGACAGGAGCACTTGTCACCCCGGCGAAGGCCGGGGCCGCCTGCGCGGGAATGACAGGAAGCTGAGGAGCCAGAATGTCGAAGAGAAACGTTTGTAGAGACGCATAATTATGCGTCTCTACGGTCAGGCCGTTCAAAGCTGCATTTTCATTCGTCAATTCCAATGCCTCCTGCGAGATATCTGATGCTACAACTTCAGCATGAAATAAATACTTTGCCAAGGCAATCGCTATCGCGCCACTTCCGCATCCAATATCCAAAACCCTTAATCCTTCCTTCTCGTCTGGCTTGAGCTCGCGTAGAGACGCATGATTATGCGTCTCTACAACCTGAGCCTTGATAATCCAATCAACAAGCTCCTCAGTCTCCCCTCTCGGGATGAGCACACCGGGCCGCACTTTGAGCTTCAATCCGTAAAATTCGGTTTCGCCGAGAATATACTGGATCGGTTCGTGCTTTTTCAGCCGGGCAATGATGCCTCCGATCTGACTTTCCTCATAAGGGGTAAATTCCTTCTCATGATTCAACCGGATCTGAACCCAGCTCATACCTGTAAGATGCTCCAGCACCAGCCTCCCGATCGACTCAATCTCGCGATCGGGAAAGAGGTGGTGGAGGGCATCTTTAAGAACTTTATTGATATCTGAGTAATTCATGAGTGTTCGGATTGAAGTACCCACCCCAACCCCTCCCTGAAACAGGGAGGGGTTGGGGTGGGTACCTAGTCGGCCGTCTATGGTCATCCTTTGAGCCTTCAGTTAAGGAAGCCGCGGTTGCGCATGAGCGGTGTGATATCCGGCATCGTATCCGCCGGTAATGTGCGTAAAATACCAGCTGTGATAACGTGGTTCGATCTCGGGGATCAAACCGATTTTAGTCAGCAGATCTTTCTCAAACCTGGCAATATCAACCGGAACAGTATCTTTTTGCATGTGATAAGCCATATCAAGATAACAAGCAGAGAGGAATTCCACCGAGGTGAACCCCTGGTTGAAGATACTGCTCTTCTCCATTTTTTCGATCAGCTGATCCGGGATCGGTTCGCCCGTTTGATAATGTAATGCATAGGTTTTCAGTACTTCCGGTTCGGTTGCCCAATGTTCCATGATCTGGCTCGGCAGCTCAGTATACATCCACCAATCGCTGCTTTCGAACATAAACTTACCTCCCTGGCGCTTCACCATCTGCTGGATCTGATCACGGTCGTTTATGGCCGCTTTAAGAGCCGGTGCCCAAACTTTATCCAGAAGTTCCATAACATTTGGTGGCATTTTTAGCCATTCGTGATTCCATCACCATATCGGTATGGGTAGGATAACCCAGCAACTGAGCCTTCTTAGCCCTGATGCTCATCATTTTAGCCAGGATCTGCTTGTTGTCCTTATCATCCCCGTGATTGCCCCGTTCGAGGCCGGCCGCTTTGGCTGCATCGATCGATGATTGGGGCAATCCTTTCAGATCCGATAGTTTATCTACAACCATCCGGAATGAATTGGTTTCGGCCAGCACATTCTGACCGAATTTCACAGCTAGAACCGACAACTCCTGGTTCATCTGTTTCAGGATTTCCTTCTTTTCAGGAGGCAGATTAGCACCGTTCCGGATAAATCCCTTGTATTCATTTTCCAGGATATAGTTTTCCTCCTCCGTGAGATTCAGATTGGCCCGGTTTTCATAGATCGCTTTTACCCGTTCAAACAATTTTGGATTCAGATTGATCTCATCTTTGTGAGCGGCGAGTTTCGGTGACATATCCAGCTGTATTTTCTGCAGCTCATCGTTGGTATTAGCGGCGCTTAACCCTCCGAATACCGAGCTCACTTTATCCAGCAGCTCACCACTTCTGTCGAGTGCCCTGAGGGTATTTTCGAAGGTTGGCTTCTTATGGCTGTTAACGATGGCCTCCACCTCTTTCTTCTGCTCCAGCATACCCTGCTCAAAAGCAGGCACATAATGGGCGTTGGTGATCTTATCAAACGGTGGAGCCTCAAAAGGTGTAGTATACTTGCTGAAAAACGGATTTCCCGGATCCAGCATGGTTTTCGGCTCGTTCTTACACGAACTCAGTCCGATGGCAGTCATGCAAATCAGAATTAAATAATTTTTGATCATTTTGGCTTGGTTTAATTGATTGACAGACTCAAAAATAGGGAAGTTTCCTGAAACCTGAAACCGATAACCGTTATCAGTTGTCAGTTGTCAGTTAACCGATAACCGACAACCAATAACAATATATGGCTTATCTTTGCCACCATGACCCGGACTCACGAAACCTATATGCAACGGTGCCTCGATCTGGCCCGCAACGGGTTGGGATCAGTAGCCCCGAATCCCATGGTGGGGGCGGTGATCGTTCACAATGAAAGCATCATCGGCGAAGGATTTCATACCGGATTTGGCAAACAGCATGCGGAGGTGGAAGCGATCAGTCAGGTTAAGGATCTGTTACTTTTACCCGATTCTACACTATACGTCAATCTCGAACCGTGCAACCATCAGGGAAAAACTCCACCATGCACTGATCTGATCCTCGATAAAGGGATCGGAAGAGTAGTGATCGGACAAACCGACCCAAATTCAGCTGCCGGCGGCGGGCTAGATCGTTTACGGAGTAAGGGTGTTGAGGTGATTACCGGGGTGCTCGAACAGGAATCCCGCTGGCTCAACCGCCGTTTTAATACTTTTCATGAACAAAAACGACCCTACCTGATTTTGAAATGGGCTCAAACCTCAGACGGATTTGTGGATGCCCTCCGGGATAAGCCTGATAATCAAAAGCCCACCTGGATCACCGACGAAACCTGTCGCCGGCTGGTTCATAAATGGCGCACCGAAGAACAGGCGATACTGGCAGGCTCCCAAACTATTTTTCTCGATAACCCGCAACTGAACGTCCGGGCCTGGGCGGGCAAGGATCCGCTGCGGATTACCATCGACCGGAACGGAATCCTCCTGAATATCCGTAGGGGCGACCACAGGTCGCCCCTACGGATATTGGATGGGACGATACCAACGTTGATATATACCTGTACTGATCAAAAAAATCAACCAAACCTGGAATTTAACCGGATATCTCCCGATGAACCGGTTTGGCCTCAGGTGCTGGCCGATCTGTATAATCGTAATATACAGTCGGTATTAATTGAAGGCGGCCCTACCCTGTTTGAAACCCTGATCCATGAAAACCTCTGGGACGAAGCCCGGGTTTTCATCGGTCCCGGTTGGTTTGGCAGAGGATTGAGGGCGCTGCAGTTCCCGTACCAACCGAAAGAAGAAGTGGAGGTTGGGAACTCGCGCGTAATGCAGTTTTATCGTGAGGACGTGAGGACGTTAAGAGTGTTAAGATCGTAAAGAACGATAAGAGCGTTAATCAGCACATCAGCACATCAGCACATCAACAAATCAACAAATCATGAAATGGCAAAACTTACGAAGGAGCTCGAATGTTGAAGACCGGCGGGGCATTCGCAGGCCAACGGCAATCGCCGGAGGAGGAAGCACTAAATGCAGCCTCGCAAATCGGCGATGACCAGATCCAGAAAAGATCACAGGGATATGTGGTGCCCGATGCGTTCACTCACGGATCATCCGCCCAACGGCTGAAGTGGTTCAAAAAAGGATTTGAATATGGTGATCCGGGTTTGGCCAATAAGATTTTTGAGCTGGACAAATTATAGACAGATTAGTACGCCCTTAACACAAGACTCGGAGTAGTGTCAAGGGGTCCCCGCCTTCGCCGGGATGACAAGAGGCAACTGATAAAGCTCCTAGGCAAATTAGCACATTGGCCACCAAATAATGCTGTTCAGCATTCCATCTGATCCGTAGATTTCATACCTTTAGTCAAAATTCGATACCTATGAAATCTGTTCCCTCTTCCGGTCTCAATGTCTTAAAGTCTTATAGTCTTATAGTCTTTAAGTCTTATAGTCTTATAGTCTTCTTATTCCTCTGTGCGGCAACGCTCAGCGCCCAGCCCGATCCTTACCAGGCCCGCCGCGACAAGCTCATCGAAAAAACCGATAAAGGGCTGATCGTCCTTGTTAATAACGGAGGACAGGATTATGTTTCCACCAAAGGCGAAAATCAGAATTTCTATTACCTGACAGGCGCCAGCACGGCCAATGCTATTTTTGTAATAGATGGAAAATCAGGTAAATCGACTATCTACCGATCGGTTAGTCGCTGGGGAGAACCTGAGGCTGCGCCGGCCGGATTGGAAGTTAAGGCCAGTGAAGACCTTGCGAAAGATTTACCGAAACTGGTATCGGCAAACCCTACCATCTGGATTGAGATGAACCAGCTGAAACTGCTTGACCAGGCAGGGTTCGGCCTCAGCCGGCTCGAAACCATTAAAAATATTACCCCGCAGATCAACGATATGCGTCCGGTGAAGGATGATACGGAAATCAGTCTGATCAGGAAAGCTGCAGAGATCAATGCATTGGGCCTTGTTGAAATGATGAAGGCTGCCGAGCCCGGAATGAACGAAAAGGATCTGGACCTCATCCTGGATTACACTTTTAAAAAACTCGGATCAACCGGATATAGCTTTGGAACACAGGCAGCTTCCGGTCCGAATTCAACATCGGTGCACTACGGAGCCAACAACCGGACGACACAGCCGGGTGATATGATGGTTTTCGATATCGGGGCCGAGTACATGAGTTATACCGCCGATATCAGCCGTACCATACCGATCTCGGGCAAGTTTACCAAGGAACAGAAAGAGATTTATTCCGTGGTTCTGAATGCCCAGAAAGCGGCCATTGCAAAGATGCAGCCAGGCAAGAGCATCAACGAAGCTTATGAAACGGTAACCAATGAACTGAACAAAGGCCTGTTTGCGCTCGGACTCCTCACTGATACGACCCAGGCGTGGCAGAAATCCTTCTGGATGCAGCACGGCTGGGGTCATCATATCGGTCTCGTGGTGCATGATGTTTCAGGACCGTATGTTCCCGGAAAATCCGACCTCCTGATTCCGGGTATGATTTATACCATGGAACCCGGGCTCTATTTCCCAGCGGATTATCTGGAAAAGGGCGACCGCAGAGCCCGCAATGTGTCGGAGACCGACTGGAAAGTCTTCCTGGAAAAAGTTGAGCCGATCTTCAAAAAGTACATCAACATCGGTGTGCGGATTGAAGATGACGTACTCATCACCCCCACCGGCAACGAAGTGATCACCAGTGCCGTACCTAAGGAGATAGCGGAGATTGAGGCGGTGATGAAGATGAAAAGCAGGTTCAACCAATCAGCACATTAGCACATCAACAAATCAGCACATCAACAAATCAGCACATCAACAAATCATCAAATCAGTAAATCATGAAATCAAATCCTCTCTCCCGCCGCAACTTTCTGAGTCACTGCGCTATTTGCAGTGCCGGACTATCGC